>DATKFF010000066.1:0-4295 GCA_035511595.1 Solirubrobacteraceae bacterium
GACACCTGGAACGGCCGCTCATGGGCGAGCTTGCCGATCACCCGGCCCGCGCACGCCACAGACGCCGGTCTCAGCAGCGTGTCCTGCACATCGCAGGCGTCTTGCGTAGCTGTTGGCACCTATGAAGACCGCAAGGGGAACGACCGCTTGCTGGTCGAGTCAACCGGAATTGGGAGCTGAACCATGCCGACGTCAAGTGACACCAACCTCGCGCCGTCGACTCGCTCGGGAATCGGTTACTACGGTGCCCTAGACGGCCTCCGTGCACTCGCGATCGTCGCGGTCCTTCTGTACCACGGCGGCGTGGTGTGGGCGAACGGCGGCTTCCTCGGGGTCGAGGTCTTCTTCGTCCTGTCTGGATTCCTGATCACCTCACTGCTGATCGCGGAGTGGCGCGGATCCGCGACGATCGCACTGCCCGCCTTCTGGGCGAGACGCGCGCGGCGACTCCTGCCAGCGCTGTTCTGCATGGTGGCGGTCGTGGGACTGCACGAGGCGCTCGCGTCGGGCGGCAGCTCGCTGCCAGGCCTCCGGGGCGACGGAATCGCGGCCCTCTTCTACTTCGGCAACTGGCACGAGATCGCGACCCAGTCCAACTACTTCGCGCAGACCGCCGCGGTGTCGCCCCTCCAGCACACCTGGTCACTCGCGATCGAGGAGCAGTTCTACATCCTCTGGCCCGTTTCGCTGCTGGCCGGGATCTGGCTCACGCGTCGCGTCTTGCGCCGCAGTGAGCCGACCGACCGACGCGTGTTGGGAACGCTGCTGGCAACGAGCGTGACGCTTGCGCTCGCGTCGGCGGTCGACGCGCTGATCCTGTTCCGCGGCGGCGCCAGCGTCAACCGCGTTTACTACGGAACTGACACCAGGGCGGTCAGCTTGCTCACCGGCGCGTCGCTCGCGTTCGCGCTCGCGATCTTCCGTCGTCAAGGGTCACGACGGCTCGGCAAATCAGTGACAAGGGGTTCGGGCGTGCTCGGCTGGTCCGCCCTGCTCGCTCTCTCGGGAGTGCTCGTGATGATGCACTACGCCGACGGCACCTCGCCGTGGCTTTACCCCTACGGGATGGTGGGCCTCGACCTCGCGGTGGCAGTCATCATCGCCGCAGTCGTGCTGCGTCCTGACTCTGCCGCCGGCCGGATCTTCTCGGTCGCGCCGGCGCGCCGGCTGGGGCAGATCTCGTACGGCGTGTATCTGTGGCACTTCCCGCTGTTCCTGTGGCTCACCGCCGCGTCGACCGGCGTGAGCGGCACCCGCCTGCTGATCTTGCGGCTGGCGGTCACGTTCCTGGTGAGCGTCGTCTCGTTCGTGCTCATCGAGCAGCCCGTGCGCCGGCGGAAGCTGCCGAACTGGCTCGTCGTGGCGTTGGCGCCGGCCGCCATGGGAGCCGCATGCGCCACGCTGTTCGCGGCTGCCGCCGCGGCGGCGCCGCCACTCGCGACGGCGACGCTCCCTACGCCACCCGCGGCGCTGAGCGGCTATCAGCGATGCGCCGTCAGCCTGACGGACACCAGGCAGTACGGGCTCTCACCGCTGTCGCCGGCCGTCGCGGCGGTCGAGCAGCCGCAATGGCTGGCAGCCCACCAGTTGACGTGGGGCTCACACAGCCGCGTCACATTCCACACGTGCCCGCCGAAGAAGGTGCTGCTGATCGGCGACTCGCTCGCGTTCTCGCTGGGCCTCGGGCAGATGATCGAGGAGCACAGGTACGGGGTGGAGGTGGCGAACGCCGCGATTCTCGGTTGCGCGTTCCACACCGGAGGTGAGCTCGACGTGTCAGGGACATGGGAGTCACCGCCGTCGGGTTGTCCCAACGCCCTGGGCCAGTGGCGCCGGGACGAGCTTGCCTTCAAGCCCCAAGCCGTGATCGTCGAACTTGGGTACCGGGATGAGTTCGACTGGCGTTCGCACGGGAAGGTGGAGCACCTCGGCCAACCCCCGTTCGACGCCTCGGTCGAGGCCGAGATCGAGCGCTACGTGAAGGTGCTCGGGGACGGCAGGACGCCGATCCTGTTCCTGTCGGTTCCGTTCGCGGACCCGCGCCCTGACCCCGACGGATCGCCATCTCCGGCCGCGTCGCCAGCGCGCCACGCCGTGATCGACTCGCTACTGCGATCGGTCGCAGGCCAGAACCCGGCCGAGGTGCGTGTGTTGAACATCGACCGGGTGGTCTCGCCGGGTAATCGCTATCAGCGCGAGGTGAACGGAAAGCTCTGTCGGTTCGACGGCATCCACTTCGCGATTTATTGCAGCGAGCTGGTCGCGCCCGATGTACTGAGCACCGTCCGCGGGATGATCGCGGCGACAACTCTCCCGGCGTCACCGACGCCCGGCGTCCGGCGATGAGCCGCGCACGATGGGTCATCGCGCTCGGGATCATGGTGGCATTGATCAGCCCAGCCGCCGCAGCCGCGATAACCACGTCCGAGCTTGCGAGCGACCTCGTCGCCGGCACGAGGACGAAGCACGTGCCTGCGGACCTCGAACCGCCGCTGGCGGTGGCCGCGGGCGCCGAGCCGATCATCGTCAAGAACGGGTGCCATCTGTCACGGACCGGCTTGCGGAGCAAGCCGTGCGTGTACGGCGACACGATGTCGAGGACCACGGTCGTGCTGTTCGGCGACTCGCACGCCGCGTACTGGTTTCCGGCGTTGGACTTGATCAGCCGGCAGCAGCACTGGCGGCTCGTGGACCTGACCAAGGACGGCTGTCCGGCCGCCGAGGTGAACATCGCGGCGTGGTTCAGGCACGGAGGGCCGTACCCGGAATGCACGGATTGGCGCGCCAGCGCGATGGCACAGATCGCCGCCCTGCACCCTGACCTCGTGATCGTCTCGGAGGCGCGGTACCTCGAGGTACCCGAGGCGAGGCCGCTCGCAGGGGTGCCGGGCGGCCACGGCGGCGCCTGGCTGGACGGCCTGGCCGCGACCTTCGCGTTTCTCGACCGAACGGCGGCACACTCGGTGTTCATCTCGGACGTGCCAACGCCGGAGCGGAACCCGCCGAGCTGCGTCTCCTACCACCCGACCAACGTGCGGGCATGCGACACGAGCCTCAGCGCGGCTGTCCGGCTGCCGAACGTCAAGAGCGAGGAGCTCGAGCTCGCCGCGCGCGAGCATGTCGACGCGGTTGATCCAACCTCGTGGTTCTGCACCGCCACGATATGCCCGGCGATCGTCGACAACATGCTCGTATACCGGGACGTGGCTCACATGCAGCCGGTCTGGTCGCGGTTCATCGCGCCACTGCTCGCCGACGCGATCGTGCCGGTCATCGGGAGTCAGGGGTGATCACGTGAGCGGGGTCGGGGCGGCGCTCACCGGTTGCCGCGCTGTAGTCGCCAAATAGGGCGTCGCGGGCCTGGGTGGCGGCGCTGACGCCCTCGCGGGTCGCGGTATCGATAAACGCATGCGCGTCGGGCGTGTTGCGCATGAGGCCGTCGATAATCGGGCCGAGGGTCTGGGCGGCGCGCAGTCCCATGTTCTCGTAGGCCTGATTGACGACCAGCTTCATCGCGGCCAGTTGGGACGACGGGATGCTCGCGAGCTGCTCGGCCTGCTCGGCCACCGTGGCCTCGAGCCGGTCGAATGGCACGGCGGCGTTGATCAACTCGACGTCAGCGGCCTCGCGGCCGGACAGGGGCTTGCCGGTCAGCGCGTGCTCCTTGGCCTTGGTCAGCCCCAGGCGGTAGAGCCACATGCCCGACAGGTAGCAGCCCCAGATGCGCGAATAGGGCGTCCCGATCTGGGCGTCGTCGGAGGCGATGATCAGGTCGGCGCACAGCGCCATGTCGCTGCCGCCACCGACGCACCAGCCGTGGACCTGGGCGATCACGGGCTTGGGCGTGCGCCAGATGCTCATGAACTTCTGCGTTGGCCCGTACGGCGACGCGGCCCAGGCGAAGTCCTTGCCGGGGTCCCACCGCCCGTCGGTGGTCACCATGTCATCCCAGTGGTGGAAGCCTCCGCCGAAGTCGTAGCCGGCGCAGAACGAACGCCCCGCGCCCCGGAGCACGATCACCTTGACCTCGGGGTCGAGCGTGGCCTCACGTACCGCGGCCTCGAACTCGTCTGGCATCGGCGGGACGATCGTGTTCAGCCGCCCGGGGCGGTTCAGCGTGATCGTTGCGATCGGGGCGGAGACGTCGTAGAGCAAGGTCTCAAAGCTCACGGTGCATACTCCTTGTCGTTGGTTGCCAAGCGGCTGTTCGCCTTCCTGGTCGTGGGCATTGTGTCCGTCGGTTGCGGTGGCGCCGTCGCACGGACGTCGACGGTCGCCCGAGCGCCGGCAAAGCT
>DATKFF010000067.1:0-7318 GCA_035511595.1 Solirubrobacteraceae bacterium
CGTCAGGGGCGGCAGCCGGTTCCGGCTCACCCGAGAAGACGTCCTCCGACAACCCAAGCTCAGGCACGTTGTCGAGATCCCCGGCCTCGCCCTCGGTCGGCTCCGTGATCGGCCGCACCGGAAGCTCCTGGCCCTCGACCCGCTTGATCGACAGCGACAGCCGCCGGCGCTCGGAGTCGATCTCGAGGATCTTGACCCGAACCTGATCCCCGGGCTGGATGATCTCGCGCGGGTTCTCGACGTGGTGCTGGGCGAGCTCGGAGATGTGCACGAGGCCCTCGACGCCGTCGAGGATCTCCACGAACGCGCCGAACGTGACGACCTTGGTGACGGTCCCCTCCAGCTCGTCGCCGATGTTGTACGTGTCGACGACCCGCTGCCAAGGATCCTCCTGGGTCTGCTTGAGACCGAGCGAGATCCGCTGGCGATCGCGGTCGATGTCGAGCACCTTGACGGTGACCTTGTCGCCGATCGAGAGGATCTCGGAGGGGTGGTTGACGTGCGACCAGGAAAGCTCGGAGATGTGGATCAGGCCGTCGATCCCGTCGAGGTCGACGAACGCGCCGAAGTCGACGATGTTCGAGATCGTGCCGTCGACCACCTGGCCGGGCTGCAGCCGGTCGAGGATCCGCTCGCGATCCTCCTTGCGCTGCTCCTCGAGCACCGCGCGGCGTGAGAGCACGACGTTGTTGCGACTGCGGTTGAGCTCGATCACCTTGCACTCGATCTGCTGGCCCATGTATTCGTCGAGGTTCGGGACGCGGCGGATGTCGACCAGCGACGCGGGCAGGAAGCCGCGCACGCCGAGGTCGATGATCAGACCGCCCTTGACCACCTCGATCACGGTGCCGATGACCGGATCGCCGGACTCGGCCGCCGCCTCGATCCGCCGCCACGCGCGCTCGAAGCGGGCGCGTTTCTTGGACAGGATCAGCCGGCCGTCCTGGTCCTCCTTGGTGAGGACGAGCGCGTCGACCTCCTCGCCGAGCGAGACCTCCTCGCCCGGGTCGACGGACTTGCGGATCGATAGCTCGCCGGCCGGGATGACTCCTTCGGACTTGTAGCCGATGTCGACCAGTACCTCGTCGTTATCGATCCGGACGACGTGGCCGGTAACGACGTCACCCTCCTGGAACGGATGGATGGTCGCGTCGTAGTTGGGGACGACCTTCCCGTCGATTTCCAACAGGAGGCCGCCCGAGCCTTCGACGACCTTTGCGTCGGCGAGCTCGGTGGTCGGGGTTAAGGTTGAAGTTGAGGACATGAGTTCGTCGGAGGATAGCCGCACCTTGCGTGCAGGGCCGCTCCGTATCATCAATTTTTCATGCCCCGTCGAGCGACCAAGCGCGGCGCTGAGCGCACGAAGTTGCGCCCCGACTGCGATGTCCTGATCTGCGGGGCGAGTTTTGCCGGCCTCGCGGTCGCCCGTGAGCTCGCCGGAAGCGGCGCCGATGTGCTGCTGATCGACCGCTACGAGATCGGCGAGCGCCAGACGTCCGCGTGCGGGATCCCAACCGGTTGGCTGACGGCGCTCGGCCTCGAGGAGGCCCTCCAGCAGACGTTTGGCGAGCTCGTCATCCACACCCCCCACGCGACCGTCCGCTACGACCTTCCATGGACCTTCTCGACGTTTGACTACCGCACGCTCTGCGGGCTGCTGGCCGAGCAGGGATCGTTCGCGTTCGAGACTGCCAAGGTCGACGGGCGCACCGGTAACAGCATCCATACCGACCGCGGCGACGTCACCGCCGATCTGATCGTCGACGGGCTCGGGTGGCGCCGGGTCCTGTCGCCCGGCGAGAACGTCCAGCCGCCCAACGCGCTGCTGTCCCGCGGCCTCGAGGTCCATCCGTTCGGCGGCGGCACCGACCTCGAGGTCTGGATCGACCGCTCCTACGTGCCGGCGGGCTACGGGTGGAGCTTCCCAGCCGACGGCGAGCTGCGGATCGGGGTCGGATCGTTCGACCCCCGCTTTCACGTCAAGGAGCCGACCGTGCGCCTTGCCGAGGACCTCCGCGCCGACACGGTGCGCTACCAGGGCAACTGGATCCCGCACGCGCTTCGTGACGGGACCGAGGACGGCATCTTCTTCGTCGGCGACTCCGCCGGGCACTGCCTGCCGTTGACCGCCGAGGGAATCAGGACCGCGCTCTACTTCGGGCTGGCGTGCGGCCGCGAGCTACGCGCGGTGCTCGCGGGGGAGCAGACGCGTGAGCAGGCGCTCGCCCGCTACCACGCGTTCTCGGCCGGCCATGCGCGCCCTTATCGCTGGATGCTGCGCGTCCAGCGGCTGATTCCGCGGGTCGCGCCCCGGGTGCTCGGGCCGTCGCTGCGCGCGATCGACCGCCGGCGTTTCATCCATTGGGCGTTCAACCACTACCTCGATGTCGCTCATCCGGACTTCGCCACCGGAGCGGACCGCCGCGCCGCGCTCGCGAGCGTTTCCGTCGCGGCGTAGAACGCCCAGTTGCCCCAGCTGTCTGTGATCCGCAGTACCACCCGGTAGCTCCCGGACTGGAGATACCGGTGGGAAACGGTGCGGCCGCCGCCACTGCGCCCATCCCCGAAGAACCAGCGGTAGGAACGGATCCGGCCGTGCGGATCGCTCGCCGCCGCGGTGAACGTGAGCGTCCCGGCGACCCCGGCCCTGGGCGTCGCCTTGAATGTGACCGGGTCGGGCTTGGTCCGGGGCTCGCAGGCGCCGTCGGCGTTGCTCCACACCTCCTGCAGGAAGTAGTGGCCACCGTTGATGTTCTCGTTCCAGGCGCTGGCCCCGGAGCCGCCGATCGGCCGGCCGAAGTCCTGTACGCACAGGTCGCCGTCCTCGTTGCCCGAGTTGTCGATCCAGGCGTCATCCTCGGGGTCGGTGATCATCTCGCTCTGCTCGTGGCTGATCGTCGAGATCGTCGGATCGGCCGTGCTGTTGTTGGGGCGAGGGCGTTGGGACTGGCAGTGGCCCGGGACGGCGTTGTACGGGATCACCGCGTACAGCAGGACCCCGTCGGGGCTCTGGGAGTGATAGCCGCAGTAGCCGTTGACGCTGCCGCCGAGCGCGCAGTTGTTGGAGCGCGAGTCAGTGCAGCTGCCAAGCCCCTTGGGGGTGACGATTAAATACACGTCGCTCGGCGCGGTGGGCAGGTGGTCGGCGTGCACGACGTGCTCGATCTCGGCCACGAGCTGGCCGTCGGTCAGACACACCGTCCAGCCCGGCCCGATCACCGGCGGCTCGGTGCAGCCGTTGGGCGGCAGCCTGTCGGTCGCCACGACGGCGCCGCCGTAGGTCGAGGCGTAGGCGGCCGGGCCGTGCCCGTCGGTGTACTGGCCGGTGAGGCCGTACACGTTGGTCGGGCTGTG
This sequence comes from Solirubrobacteraceae bacterium, assembly GCA_035511595.1. Classification (GTDB taxonomy): domain Bacteria; phylum Actinomycetota; class Thermoleophilia; order Solirubrobacterales; family Solirubrobacteraceae; genus Palsa-465. The sequence goes on from DATKFF010000067.1 coordinate 3,355, forward strand.
GCTGGCGGCGGCGACGTTCGCGAGGAACCGCTCGATCAGCCGCTGGTAGCCGGGGTCGTAGGCGAGCCCGGACCCCTGCGGCTGCCAGAAGATCACGTGCGTGCGGTTTGAGTGCAGCACGGGTCCCCCTCCGTAGGGGAGGTTCGCCGCGTGCGCAATCGGGCCGCCGCCATCGCTTGCGAGCGCCATAGTCTGCGGCTTGGCCAGCGCCGAACCGGGACATAGAGCCGCGAGCGCGACAGCGCAGGCAGCCCCGACAAGACTCATCCCCCGCATCGCCCCGAGCGGTTACTTGGCAGCCAGCCAGTCGGTGCCGACCCCGGCGTCGACGGCGAGCGGCGGATCCATCTCGAACGCCGCCTCCATCTGGCCGATCGCGACTTGCTTGACCTCCTCGGCCTCCGCCGCGGGGCCCTCGAAGAGCAGCTCGTCGTGGATCTGGAGCACCATCCGCGAACGCAGGCCCGCCTCCTTGAGCGCCCGGTCGCTGCCGACCATCGCGACCTTCATGATGTCGGCCGCGGTCCCCTGGATCACCATGTTGACCGCGAACCGCTCTCCCTGCTTGCGTAGGTCCCATCGGCGGGCGCGGAGCTCGGGCACCTGGCGCCGGCGCCCGAATAGGGTGGAGACGTAGCCGTGCTCGGTCCCCTGCTCGATCGTCTGCTCGATGAACCGCGCCACCGCGGGGAATCCGGCCATGTAGCGCTGGATGAACTCGTCGGCCTCCTCCTGGGGGATGTCGAGCCGGTCGGCCATTCCCCACGCCGAGAGCCCGTACACGATGCCGTAGTTGATCATCTTCGCCTTTGAACGCATGCCGGGGTCGATTTGCTCCGGTGTCACGTTGAACACACGAACGGCCGTTGCGGTGTGGACGTCCTCGCCTTTTCTGAAGATCTCCTTGAGCGCGTCCTCGCCGGCGATGTGCGCCAACAGCCGCAGCTCCACCTGCGAGTAGTCGGCCGACACCAGCAGGTTGCCGGGCTCGGCGACGAAGCACGCCCGGATCTCACGGCCCAGCTCGGTGCGGATCGGGATGTTCTGCAGGTTCGGATTGTTGGAGGAGAGCCGGCCGGTTGTGGCCGCGGTCTGGTTGAAGGTCGTGTGCAGGCGGCCGTCGGCGGCGATCAGCAGCGGCAGCGCGTCGAGGTAGGTCTGGGCAAGCTTCGTCAGCTCGCGCCAGCGCTCGATCTTCTCGACCACCGGGTGCTCGTGACGGATCGCCTGCAGCACCCGTGCGTCTGTCGAGTAGCCGGTCTTGCCGCGGCGCTTGCGCGAGAGCCCGAGCTGGCCGAACAGCACCTCTTCGAGCTGGCGCGGCGAACCGAGCGTGAACTCGGTGCCGCACAGGTCGAAGATCTCCCGCTCCAGCGCGTCGGCCTCGGCCTTCACGCGCGTGGAGATCTCCGCCAAGCGCTCGGTGTCGAGCTTGACGCCGGCCTGCTCCATCTCACGCAGGACGCGGACGAGCGGCAACTCGACGTTCGTCATCAGGTCGGTCAGGCCGCGGCCGCGAATCTCCTCGCGCTGCCAGTCGGCGAGCGCCTTGACAAGCAGCGCGTCGCCGGCGGCCTCGTCCTCCACCGCCGCCGCCAGGCCGCGCTCCTCGGTCAGCTCGCGGAACGGGTAGGCGCGGCGCGCCGGCTCCAGCAGGTAGGCGCCGATCTCGGTGTCGTGGGCGAGGTTCTCCGGCACTTCGCCCAGCGACTTGGCGTCATGCGCGATCGTCGGTCGGGGTCCGACCGCCTCGACGAGGTCCTCGGGGCGGGCGGCCTCACCAACGAGCACCTGGTTTGTCCCCTCGGCGTGCACCCCGAACCGGTAGGACTGGTCTTCGGCGAACAGCGCGTCCTCGGGGACCTGCGGGGCCTTGACCGCGATCGCGACCTCCTTCCGTGGAAGCTTCTTCACGTCGTCGAGGGTCGCGGGCCTGAGCGTCGCGGTGAGCGCCTGCTCGGCCGGCGGCGCCGGGGCCGCGGCGTCGGCCGAGCCGAGCGCCTCCTCGAGGCGGCGCAGCGGCTCGCGCAGCTCGAACTGCCGGAACGTGTCGCGTAGCTGCGAGCGATCCGGCTCGCTCGAGACGAACGACTCCAGGTCGAAGTCGAGCGGGATGTCGCGCTTGGCGGTCGCGAGCTGCTTCGAGACGCGCGCGTCTTCGGCGTGGTTGACCAGATTCTCCTTGCGCTTGGCGCCGCTGATGTCGTCGATGCTGTTGAGCACCGCTTCGAGCGAGCCGAACCGCTGCAGCAGCTCGGCCGCCGTCTTGTCGCCGATCCCGGGGACGCCCGGGATGTTGTCGCTGGTGTCGCCCTTCAGCCCGATGAAGTCGGGGATCAGCTCAGGCGGGATCCCGTAGCGGTCGATCACGCCCTCACGGTCGTACACGCGCGTGTCGGTGATCCCGCGGGAGGTGGTCATGATCTTCACGGTCCCGTCATCGACCAGCTGATAGGCGTCACGGTCGCCGGTCACGACCATCACCGGGATCGGAGGATCCTGCCGGCGGGCGCGCTCGACGATCGACGCGATCACGTCATCGGCCTCGTAGCCCTCGACCGACAGGTTCTTGTAGCCGAACGCCTCCACCAGGGGGGCGAGCGCGGGCCACTGCTCCTTGAGCAGGTCCGGACGGCTCGAGCGCTGCGCCTTGTAGTCCGCGTAGAGCTCCTTGCGACCGGTGTCGCCCTTGTCCCAGACGACCACGGTCGCCTTCGGGCCGTAATCGGTGAGGATCTTCACGAGCATCGACGCGAACCCGAAGATCGCGTTCGTCGGCACCCCCGTGGACGTTGCGATCGACTCGGGCAGCGCGAAGAAAGCCCGGTAGGCCAGGCTGTTCCCGTCAATCAGAAAAAGCTCGTCAGGCATCGATATTCGTCCTATATGTCAGGCTATCTCGGGCCATGCCCGGAACACCGAGCGCGCAGTACAGCATCACGCTGAGGGTCGAGATCGAACATCGGCCCGGGATGCTCGGCAAGGTGGCGAGCGCGATCGGCGCGGCCGGGGGCACGATCGGTGCGGTTGACCTGGTCCAGGTCGACGGCCGGCACACCGTGCGCGACATCACCGTCGACGTCGCCGACGAGTCCGAGTGGCCAGAGCTGAGGGCTGCGGTCGACGCGTTGGAGGGGGCGCGCGTGCTGGACGCGATCGACCGCACGCTGCAGCTGCACGTGGGCGGCAAGATCGAGCTCCAGAACAAGAGCCCGCTGAAGACCCGCGACGAGCTGTCGATGGCGTACACGCCCGGCGTGGCGCGCGTCTGCGAGGTGATCCGGGCGGACCCGGACCGGGCGTTCCAGTACACGATCAAGCGCAACACGGTCGCGGTCGTGTCGGACGGCACCGCGGTGCTCGGGCTCGGCGATATCGGACCGCGAGCGGCGATGCCGGTGATGGAGGGCAAGGCGATGCTGTTCAAGGAGTTCGCGGGCGTCGACGCCTTCCCGATCTGCGTCGACACGCGCGATCCTGACGAAATCGTGGCGGTCGTGCGTGCGATCGCCCCGGGCTTCGGCGGCATCAACCTCGAGGACATCTCGGCGCCGCGGTGCTTCGAGATCGAGGATCGGCTGAAGGCGTCGTTGGACATTCCCGTGTTCCACGACGACCAGCACGGCACGGCGGTGGTGGTGCTGGCGGCGCTGCTGAACGCTTTGCGGTTGACGGCACGCTCGATCTCGGATTTGCGAATCGTGATCGTCGGGCTCGGCGCCGCGGGCGTGGCCGTGACGCGGATCCTGCTGGAGGCCGGCGCGCGGCACATCATCGGGGTCGACTCTCGGGGTGCGCTGAGCGTCGACCGCGAGGACTATCTCGACGGGACCATGCACCCGGTCAAGCGCGCGCTGGCGGAGGAGACGAACCTCGAGCGGCGTGCGGGCAGCGTGACCGACGTTCTGGAGGGCGCCGACCTGTTCATCGGGCTGTCGGGGGCGCGGGTGATCGACGCCTCGGC
>DATKFF010000068.1:0-3094 GCA_035511595.1 Solirubrobacteraceae bacterium
CTGACGCAGGTCGCGGGCGACCGCGGCGAGGACCGTCGGCTCGTCGTCTACGACGTGGATCACGGGTAGGCGGCGCGCGGGCTCACTCATCTTCTGAGGATAGGTTCGCTTGCTCGCCAAGCGCGCTCAACAGCGTGGCCGCGTCGTAGCCGCCGCGGTGCAGAGCCCCGTCGAGGAACAGCGTCGGCGTGCCCTCGACCTCGCCGGACGCGATCCCGCTGCGAATGTCGCGACGGACACGCTCGCGCACCGCGTCGCCGTCGAAGTCTGAGTCGAAGCGAGCGAGCTCGAGGCCGAGCTCGCTCGCGTATGCGCGCAGCTCCGGGTCACCGAGCGCGTGCTGGCGGTGATAGAGGAGCTCGTGCATGTCCCAGTACCGGCCCTGGCGCGCTGCGGCCTCGGCCGCTCGGGCGGCGGCGAGCGCGTGGGGATGGATCTCGGTCAGCGGAAAGTGGCGAAACGCGAAGCGCAGATTGCCGCCGAGCTCCCGTTCCACCCGTTGGATCTCGCGGTAGGCCCGCCGAGAGTAAGGGCACTCGTAATCGCCGTACTCGAGGATCACATGGGCGCCCACGGGGCCACGAACGTGGTCGACGGCCTCGTCCAACGGCTCGATTTCCGGCTCTCCTCGGCGGGCCATCAGCGCCGTCCTCTCCATCCGCTAGAAAATACGTGAAGAGTTCAATAGTTTATCAGCGCGTGAAGACTTCACGGATTAGGTACGAGCTCGCGCAGGCCGCGTATGCCGTCCACGCCGCTTTGGAGCACGAGCTTCATGGCACGCTGCTCGAGCTCGACCTGACGATCCCCTTGGCCGATGTCCTCTGGCAGCTCGATCCGGAGCTCGGGCCACTGTCTCGGCGTGAGCTCGCAGAGCGCCTGCACTGCCATCCGTCCAACGTGACGTTCCTGATCGACCGGCTGGAGCGTCGGGGGTTCGTCGCGCGTGCTCGCGTCAACGCAGACCGCCGGGTCAAGGCACTCGCGCTCACCCCCGCCGGGGTGCAGGTTCGAGAGCGTCTGGTCGTGACGCTGGCCGAGTCCGCGATGTTCGCGGAACTCACCCGCGCCGAGCAACGGCAGCTCGCCGATCTGCTCGGGCGCTGCGCCGATGAGAGCCGGGGACCGGACATCCCCAGCCGCGACCGGTGACCTCAGGCGAGCCCCTCCACTGCGACCATGTTGAGCCGCGCCGCCCCCTCACGAAGGCGTTTGACCTCCTGGTATTCCGCTGACTCGTAGAACCGCTTGGCGGCGTCGAGGTTCTCGAACTCGAGCAGCACCAGCCGCGGAGGCGTCCAGTCGCCCTCGAGCACGGCGATGTCTCCGCCGCGGACCACGAACCTTCCTCCGGCAGCTTCGATCGCCGCCGGGGTCGCCTCCTTGTAGCGCTCGTACTGGTCGGGGTCTTGGATGTCGGTCTCGACGATGATGAATGCGGGCATGCGCGCTCCTATGTGCGGGGTCGAGTGATCTTCCGGTCATGGTGCCGAGCTGGCAGGGGGGTTGCGCTCATCGGACGTCAGGTCCATCATCAACCGCTGATCGATCAGGAGGTCACGCGATGTGCCATGAGTGGTTGTGGCGGCAGCTGTACGAGAAGCGCGAAGCGGGCCGCGAGCTCTGGGACGAGTTCGAGCGCACAGCGCCGCTGAGCGACCCTGAGCCGGCCGACGAGGAAGCCGAGATCACGCTCGAGCACTCCGAAGCCCAGCCGTTGGCCGCCGAGTCGTAGGCGCGGCGGGCTCGCTACCCGGGCCCGTCGTCGTCTCTGGCGCCGTCGGGCTCGGGTGGGTTGTCGGCGAGCAGCTTTGCCTCCGCGCTGGCGGCGGCCTGGCGCAGCCACTCAGGCGGCTTTCGGGCGGGCAGCCGACGTGACGGGTGCCGCGCGCCGCTATGAGGCGATCAGCTTCAGGTCGATCGGCAGCGCCCCCAGCCGCAGTTCGGTGGCCAGGTCGTGGGCGGAGCTTGTCGTGGATCCGGCGGGGATTTCGCCGCCGCTGCCGCCCGGGACCCCGTCTGGATAGGTCTTGAAGTCGATCGACGGGACCGTGATCAGCTGCGTGTCGAGCGCGACCGCGAAGTGCTGATTGAGCGTGTCGCCGAGGCCGCTCACGAGATCCCCGCGGTGGGCGATCCGCGCGGTCAAGTTTTGGAACTCGGTCCGGCCTCTGGAGCTGAACCCAAACCTCACGTCGGCTGCCCCCGCCTGATCGGTCGATTGCCGCGGATTGGTGATGTCGTTCCCGAACAGCGCGACGTGGTCGCGGAGCACATAGAACTGCGCGCTTGGATCGCTCGGGCTCGACGGATGCGCAGGGTTCACGGGCACGGCTTCGAGGACGACCGTCCCCTGCTGGACGACGAACATCTTCGTGTGCGGGCGCGACACGCCTGCAGGCAAAGACGCGAGGGCCTGATCCGCGGTCGCTGTCGGACCCGCCAAGTAGCAGTGCCCAGTGGCACTGGCAGTCCCGTAGTACCGCGCCGCCGCCGCACAGGCCGCGCTTCCCGGCGCGCCGAACACGAAGTACTCCGGCCCTTCGCGCGAGTTATCGGCGCTGATTTGCTTAGGCTGCGCTGCCGCGAGGCGCACCGCCTGGTACAGCGAAAGGCTGTCAGCGCCGGCGGATCCAGGTGCGGCTGAGCCAATGCCTTGGCTGACTCTTAGCGCGCCAGGGTCTTGCCGTTCGAGCTGGCTCGCAACGGTCTTGCCGGGCGTGAGCAGCACGTTGGCCTCCCAGTCGTAGAAGGCAAGGCGGCCCGCCGTGCCGACCACCGAGAGCAGCCGGGCGCGTCTGATCCGGGTTCCGCCTTCCACCTGAACAAAGATCTTGCCCTCCGCGCTGGTCACGGCGATATCCGCCTTCGCTCCGGGGACGAGGGCGGCGATCCGCTGGCGCATCAGCGAGACAGCGCGAGCCACCGCAACCTGATTCACGACGGGAACTTGAGGCGTTGGCTCCGCTCGGAAGACAAGTTCAAAGCCGCCGCGACCCGTGGACCCGACAGGCTTCTTGGATTGGACACCGAGGAACACCGCAACCACCGCGACCACAACCAGTAGCCCCGCGACCGACGCGAGATGACCCGC
>DATKFF010000069.1:0-4158 GCA_035511595.1 Solirubrobacteraceae bacterium
CGGTTGCTCATCGACTCGAAAGGACGGGTCGTCGTTGGTGTGCTTGCTGGTGGTCATCGGAGGTGCCTCCTTGTCGTTCGGTGGTGCCGCAGCGCCGCCGCCTGGAGCTGCGAGGCGGCGGCGCGTCTTCGATCGCCCGCCGCCCGCTCCAGCGAGTCAGAGCGTGCCGCGGGCGAACTCGGCGATCAGCTGCGGCGTCGCGGTATCGAAGCCGACGACGTCGAGCATGCCGCCATCTGTTGGGTCGGCGATCGAGAAGCCGTTCGAGGTCATGCCGACCACCACCAGCCGCGCGTCGAGACCCGACGCGTGGCGGTAGTCGCGCAGAGCCTGGACCGGGTGGATGTCGCCCGCCCAGGTCTCCGAGTCGGTGTAGATCACGAACGTGTCGATCTCCCGTTCGAGCGCCTGCGCGTAGACCATCGGCAGCGCGCAGTCGGTGCCGCCGAACGGCAGGCCGGAGACCGTCTGGACCGCGTCGTCGAGCCGCTGGCGCGGCGAGATCGACAGCGGCGTCAGACCGTCGGCGTGGCCGGCGAAGCGTCCAGCACCTCGCCGGGCGAACCCGCCGCGACCGGCGAAGAAGCCGACCACCTCGTATCGCGGCTCGGTCGCCGCGGTCACGAGCCCAAGCGCCGCCGATGCGTCTCGCGGCGTCAGCCCGGGCACACCGGCGACCTGGCCACCGATCATCGAGCCCGACACGTCGAGCGCGAGCAGCAGCCGCTTGCCGGCCGGCTCGACGTTCCCGAACGCGGTATAGAACGCCGCGTCGAGTGCGTCGATGACCTCGCGGACCGGGTTCCAGACGCCTCGGCCACGAGCACCGCGACCAGCGGCGTAGGTGCGAAGCGCCGCGAGCACGGCGATCGGATGCACCCGAGCCTTCCGGACCCGCTCGGCGTCGCCGAGCTGCCCGACAACCGTGGCGGTGCCGTCCGAACCCGGCGCGATTACCCCGACTCGGGTCATCGTCGCCAGGTTGCGGACGAGTGCCGTCATCGGCATGTCCTCGAGCAGCGCGTCCCACACCTCGGGCGAGGTGAGGTGCTCGGGCCGGAGCGCCTCGCGCGGGAGCCGGTACTCGCGCACGAGTCCGGCCGCGAGCTTCGGCGTTTCGGCCGCCTGGGCGGCGACGAAGCCCTCGACGATGCCCGGCAGGTCGTCCGAGGCGGTGCCACGGACGATCCACTCGAACAGCGCGGCGTGCTCCGCCGAGACCTCGATCGACGGGTTCCCGGCAGACACGTGGCCGGCGGGATGCGCGAGCCGCAGGAGGTCGCGGTGGGTGACGCCGTCTCGCTGGCGGTACTTGACCGCCTGATAGGCGAGCGCGTCCACCGACCGGCTCGCGTACCAGCCGCCGACGGCGCGTCGCAGCGAGCGACCCCAGCCGCGGAACTGTTCCACGAACGTCGCGAACTGGAACAGGTGCGTGCCCGTGCGAGCCACCCGCGGCAGCCTCTCGAGCGCGGCCCGGCGCGTCGGCTCGTCGCCGAGACCGGCCGCCATCGCGAGCGCGAACAGCGCCGGGTCGTTCTTCGGCGCCCGGCCCTCCTCGCTCACGCGCGCGATCTCGGCGACTGCGCGCGTGCCGTCCTCATGGATGCAGCGCTCGACGGCCTGCGCGTTCTCGCGCGTCAGCGCGAACTCGGTTGCGTAGTAGCTGCCGCCCTCGGAGCCGAGGATCAGGAACCGGCGCAGCCGCGCCCAATCATCGACCTCCCAGGCAAAGCCGCCGGCCGAGTTCGGCACCTGCCGGGTCCCGGGGATCGGCGCCCACTGAGGCACGCGCCGCGTGCTGTGACGCTTCAGATACGACATCGCACACCTCCTTTCTGGGGTGCTGGTGGTTGGTGTAGGTCGAGGCTGTGGTCGTGGTGTGCGGACCGGACGGAGCCCGCCGAAGCGGGTGGGGCCGCCAAGCCCCAACTCCTTGACGAGCGCGCAGGATGGGAGCCCGCCCACCCCAGCCCTCTCGCTCCTGAGGCGATAACCGGTGCCGCTCCGGCCCACAGCCAGAGTTGAAGGAACATCGCGGTCGTGGTGGTGCACGACGGGGAGAACTGAGCTACGGAGCGTGAGCTCCGGGCGCGACTTGAACGGCCGACCTCCCGACGCGTGCGTCGGGCGCTCTACCGGTAACCGTCGATGCTCCGGCCCGCGATGGACCAAATGCAGAACAGGCCAGCCAGGATTCGCACCCGGCAGCGTCCGCGGGAAATGGGGTGGCCGGCCGGATTCGAACCGGCGCCGCGGGGATCACGGCCCCGAATGCTTGCCGCTACACCACGGCCACAGCGGGGACGGCCGGGCTCGAACCGGCGGCCTCTCGCCTGACAAGCGAGCGCTCTGGCCGTCTGAGCTACGCCCCCATTTGGAGTCGCGCGGGTGGTGTCTGGGTTCACGACATATGTCTCAGGTGATGCGTCCCTCATGTCTCGGGACATAGGTCACACGTAGACCGGCGGTCGTCGCGGAGGCGCGAGCGGAGCGAGTGCCGCAGCGGCGATCGCCGGCGCGGTCTGTCCGGGGTGGCGGCGAGGGTGCGCGATGTCCCGTGCTCGCGTCGCTGTCCTCAAGGTCGTCTCTGGCCATCTGTCGGTTACTGCTGCTGCTGCCGAGTCGGGGTACTCCCGCCGGCAGTTGCATCGCCTCCTGATCCGCTACCGAGAGGGAGGACTGGACGCGCTTGAGCCGCGGTCACGCGCTCCGAGCACGAACCCCGCTCAAACCTCGCAGGAGATCCGCGAGCGGGTGATCGAGCTCCGTCAGCGGCTGACCGCTGACGGGCTGGATGCTGGGCCGGTCACGATCGGCTGGCATCTGCAGCAGGAGGGCCTCAAGGCGCCGGCGCCGGCGACGATCAGCCGGATCCTGACCCGTGCCGGACTGATCAACCCGCAGCCGCGCAAGCGCCCGAGATCGTCCTACACGCGGTTTGAGATGGCGCAGCCGAACGAGATGTGGCAGTCGGACTTCATCCACTGGCAGCTGGCCGACGGGACCGATGTCGAGGTCCTGAACTGGCTTGATGACCACTCCCGATACCTCCTCTCCTGCACCGCCCATCAACCTGTGACGGGCGATGACGTGGTCGCCACATTCCTTGCCGTCATCGACGATCACGGCTCTCCACAGAGCACGCTGACCGACAACGGGCGCGTCTACACCGCCCGGTTCGGCGGCGGCCGCAACGCCTTCGAATACCTCCTCCCGATCCTCGGTATCCGCCAGAAGAACGGATCCCCCGGCCACCCCCAAACCCAGGGCAAGACCGAACGGTTCCACCAGACCCTGCAACGCTGGCTCAGAGCCCGGCCGCCGGCCCGCACCATCGCCGAGCTCCAACGACAGCTCGACGAGTTCCGCCAGCATTACAACGAGCGGCGCCCTCACCGCGCGCTGCATCGCAGAACCCCCGGCGACACCTACCGCGCCACCCCGAAAGCCTCCCCGGCGAGCAACGGCCACCAGCCCGGTCATTTCCGCCTGCGCTACGACCGGCTCGACACCGCCGGCAAGATGAGCCTCCGCCGAGCCGGACGCATGCACCACCTCGGCGTCGGCCGCGCGCACGCCGGCAAACGCGTGATCGCGTTCGCCGACGACCACCACATCACCGTCGCCGAACTCGCCACCGGCGAAGTCCTCTCAACCCACCAGATCGACCCCACCCGCGCCTATTGGCGCAACCAAAACCGAGAGCCCGGCCGATGGCCGAGCCCCCAAAACTGAGACCCATGTCCCGAGACATGTGAGACACATGTCCCGAGACATCACAGGAGTCGCGCGGGTGGGATTCGAACCCACGGTCTCGAGCTCATGAGGCTCGCGAGGACAACCGCTCCTCTACCGCGCTGTTGGATCTGGCTGGCAGGACTCGAACCTGCGATCCCCGGCTTCCAGGGCCGGTGGGGTGGCCAGCTCCCCCACAGCCAGATGACGAACGTCATTGATGAGCCTGGGACCGATGTGTTGATCGTTCAGCACCCTCGGCGGGACTCGAACCCGCAGCCTCCGGGTTGAGGGCCCGGCGTCATCACCGCTTCGACCACGAGGGCGTGCAAAGCTCCGGCGGCAGGGATCGAACCTGCGTTCTCGCGGGTAACAACCGCGTGTCTTTTCCAACTCGACCACGCCGGAACTGGGCAGGCG
>DATKFF010000070.1:0-2998 GCA_035511595.1 Solirubrobacteraceae bacterium
GAGCTGCTGGCCGACCCGGAGGTCGAGATCGTGCTGCACGCGGGGCGCCAGGACGTCGCGATCCTCCGGCGCGCTTGGAACACCCAGCTGGTCAACATCTTCGATACCCAGATCGTCGCGGGCTTCGCCGGGGCGAGCGCCCAGTCCGGCTACGCGAACCTGCTCGGCCAGATCCTCGGCCGCCGGGTCGGCAAGAGCGCCAGCTACACCCGCTGGGACGCGCGACCGCTGACTCCCGAGCAGCTGCACTACGCGGCCGAGGACGTCGCCCACCTGCTCGAGCTGGCCGACGAGCTGAAGTCGCGCCTGCGCCAGAGCGGACGGCTCGAGTGGGCGCGCCAGGAGTCCCGCCGGCTCGAGTCGGCAACCGACGAGCGTGATCCCGAGACCGCCTGGGAGCGGCTCCCCCGCATCGGTCAGCTCGACCCGCGCTCGCGCGCGGTCGCGCGCGAGCTGGCGGCCTGGCGCGAGCGGACCGCGTCCGCCGAGGACCGGCCGGTCGGCTCGGTGCTCGCCGACCCGACGCTCGTCGAGCTCGCCAAGCGCCAGCCTTCCAGCCTCGGTGCGCTCGAGCAGATTCGCGGGATCCATCCGTCCGGGATCAGGCGCCGCGGACAGGCGATCCTCGACGCGATCACGGCCGGCCGAGAATCGGAGCCGATCCCGCGTGAGCCCGGGCGTGAGCGCTTCGACCCGCTGGACGCGCCGCTGATCGCGCTCGCCGAGTCGCTGCTGCGCGCCCGCGCGGCGGAGGCCGGCCTTGCGTACGAGCTGATCGCGTCCCGCTCCGAGCTCGAGCAGATCGTCGGCGCAGCGCGGCGCAAGGAGCCCGAGCCCGAGGTCCGGACGCTGGAGGGCTGGCGCTCGGAGCTCGTCGGCGACGATCTGCGGGCGCTGCTCGGGGGCCGCGCCGCGCTGTCGGTCGGCGCCAACGGGCGCGTGACGCTTACGCCGAGCCCACCTCGAGCATGACCGACATCGCCGGGGTCTGTGCGAACAGCAGCCGTGAGAGCGTCAGGGCGATCGGCCGCGGGCGCTTGATCCACCCGAGGTCCAATCCGATCAGGTCGCCGGCGGCGGTCGCGTAGGTCACGCGGAGCTTCTGCCCGGGGGACGCCGCGGCCCGCTCGTTGCCGTTGTCCCCGGCGCTGCCCACCCAGCCGAGCTTGCGCAGTCGCTGGTGCTCGCTCGCGACGAGCGCACCGGAGCTCGCGGCTCGCGGGTCGACGACGACGGCCGCGATCGCGCAGTATGCGCTCGCGCCGCGGTCGCACTGACTCGTCTGGGCGACGACCGTGGCGCCGCTCACGAGCGGGAGCTGGCCGAGGCTGAGCGGACTCGACGGGCCACCGCCGCCGCAGCCGGTGAGCACGAGTGCGCAGCCCGCGAGCGCCACGACGGGCGCCAGCGGCGCCGGTCTTAGTCTTCTGGAGCGCATGGGCCGCAGCGAAAATGTAGCCGAGCTCCCGGGGTGGGCCCGGGAGTTGCTCGAGCAGTCGCGCGTCGGGCGGCTCGGAATGATCGACGACGACGGCAACCCGCGGGTGCTCCCGGTGACCTACGCGCTCAGCGGCCTGCGGCTCGTGAGCGTCGTGGACGACAAGCCCAAGCGGCGACCGGGCGAGGAGCTTGCCCGCGTGCGGTGGCTGCGCGCCCGCCCGCGCGCGGCGCTGACCGTCGATCGCTACGACGACGAGTGGTCCTCGCTCGCATGGGTGCAGGCGGTCGGGACGATGCGGGTGCTGGACGTGGCGGACGCCCCCGAAGCGCTCGTCGCGCTCGCGGAGCGCTACCCGCAGTACCGCTTGCGCCAGCCCCGCGGCCCGGTGCTGTCGCTGACGCCGGCCCGGCTTGTGTGGTGGCGGGCGCGAGAGTAACTGCACCGTGAGCCGCGCCGGCGCACATACGATGCGCGCGTGCGGTCAAGGTTCGCGGCGGCGACGATTCTGACACTCGCGCTCGCCCTGATTCCGGGGTCGGCGCGGGCCACGGGATGCGCCAGGTGGATGAACCCGCGAACGCGCCCGCAGCAGCGCGCGGCCGCGCTGCTCGCGGCGATGTCGCTCCAGGACAAGATCAACTTGGTCACCGGCGACACCGGCGCGCCCGACCCCTCCTACCCGAACTACGGCGCGGCGGGCGTCGTCTTTGCCAATCCGGGACTGTGCATCCCGCCGCTCGTGCTGAACGACGCGGCGGCCGGGATCGGCGACATGCAGGTGAACACGACGGCGTTTCCCGACGGCGTCACGCAGGCCTCGACCTGGGACCCCGCGCTGCTGCGCCAGTACGGAGACGTGCTCGGCCAGGAGGCGTTTGCGAAGGGAGTCAACGTACTGCTCGGGCCCGGGGCGGACATCCTCCGTGACCCGCTCAACGGACGCGGTTGGGAGTACTACGGCGAGGATCCGTTGCTGACCGGCAGCGCCGCTGCCGCGATCGTCGCGGGGATCCAGCAGAACCCGGTGGTCGCCACGGCGAAGCACTACGCCGCCGATGACGAGGAGGGCACCGCGGACAACAACTTCGGGACGATCTCCAACAACGTCGATCGGCGGACGATGGAGGAGATCGAGCTGCCAGCGTTCGCGGCGACGGTCCGCGCAGGCGCTGGATCCGTGATGTGCACGTCGGCGGAGCTCAACGACATATACGGATGCCAGAACCACCAGTACCTGACGGGGGTGCTCCGCGGAGAGTTGCACTTCACCGGCTGGGTGGTGTCCGACTGGCAGGCCGCGCAGTCGACGGCGCCGTCGGCGAACGGGGGAATGGACATGGAGATGCCGTCACCGATGTATTTCGGCCCGGCGCTCCAGACAGCCGTGCAGCAGGGCAAGGTCTCGGTCGCGACCCTCAACACGATGGTCCGCCGGGTCCTGTTCACGATGTTCCGCCTCGGCCTGTTCGATCACGTCCCCAGCGAGGGCTCGCAGGCCTTCTCGGCCAACGCTTCGACAGCGCAGAGCATCTCGATGGCGCAGCGGATCGCCGAGCA
>DATKFF010000071.1:0-9604 GCA_035511595.1 Solirubrobacteraceae bacterium
GCGCACCGGCGCGAAGCCGCTGGTGGTCACAGGGATGGCGCTCGGGGTGGTGGCGATGTTCCTGTTCACCCGCTTGACCCCGAGCAGCACCTACGCCAGCGGCGTGCTTCCGGGGCTGCTCGTCGCCGGCTTGGCGCTCGGATGCATCTTTGCGCCCGCGATCGGGACGGCGACCCTGGGCGTCGAGGTCAACGAGACCGGAGTCGCCTCCGCTGTCGTCAACACCTGCCAGCAGATCGGCGGCTCCGTCGGTTTGGCGCTGCTGAGCACGGTGTCCGCCAGCGCCGCCGCGTCCTACGCGCGAATACACCTCCGCCTCCCGAATGTGGCCGCCGCTGCGGCGATCCACGGCTACACCACGGCGTTCTGGTGGGCGGCGGCAATCTTCCTCATCGGCTTTATCGCGGCGATCGTCATCCTGCCCCCGAAGGCGGGCGCCCGCGCTTGCAGCCTCAGGACTGCGCTCATGCGGGGCATCGCCTACGCCCTCCACCTCGACCGTGCCGAGGCCCCGGTCCCCGAGCGCGTGCCAGCCGGGGCGGGAGGACCCTAGATCTTCACTATCGCTCGTGCGCCGGGGCGATGAGCACCGGCCGTTCGGCGCGGGCCGAAAGCGCGTGCGACACGCTGCCGAGCAAGGCGCTCCGCAACGGTCCCAGGCCCCGCTGGCCGCAGACGATCAGTCCGGCGTCCATCTCGTCCGCCACCCCTGCGATTGTTTTCGCGACGGACTCGGTCGCCTCCGCGATTCGCCCGGAGGCCCGGTACCCACGCCGGCGCGCGTCCTCGGCCCCCTCTTCGGCGATCCGCTTGGCGGCGGCCTCCTCCTGCTCGTCGAGCTCGCCTTCGTTAGGCATCTGGGTCATGAGCGAACCGCCCCGGGCGAGTCGGACCTCGACGGGCATCCAGACCGTCAGTACGACCGCGTCGGCGGGATGCGCCACCAGGTCGCATGCGACCGCCAGCGCCGACTTCGCCCCCTCCGACCCGTCGTAGCAGATGAGAATCGGCCGATCCATGCGAGCACGTCAGTCTAGGGACCATCGCTGGGCGCGGGCTCACGATGCCCGCGATCGAATCTCATCCCACCGGCGGGATGAGCCAGGGAATCACGCGGCCTCGCTGTATCTGTCGTGCCAGTCCCACCACCGGTACGGCGGTGTCTGCGGGTAGTCCTGGGGCGAGTCCTCCCATTCCTCCTGGCGTCCGAGCGCAGTGAGGTCGAGGTAGTTCCACGTGCTCCCCATCTGCTCGTCGCCGCGGTTGTTGACGAAGTAGGTGCGAAAGATCCGATCGCCCTCGCGCAAGAAGGCGTTGGTCCCGTGCCACTCGTCAACGCCGAAATCGGCGTCAAAGCTGTCCGTCAGCGCATACCACGGGATCTGCTCCCAGCCCATCAGCCCCTTCCAGCGCTCGATGTCCGGCGAGGGAGCGCGCGACACGAACGCGAGCGTGGTGTCACGGGCGTTCAGGTGAGCGGGGTGAGCGACCTGGTCGGCGACGAAGGAGCAGCCGCGGCAGCCGCGCTCGGGCCAGCCGTCAACGCCAGGCTCGTAGAAGAACCGGTAGACGATCAGCTGACGGCGCCCCTCGAACAGGTCGAGCAGGCTCTTGGACCCGTCGGGGCTCTCGAAGCGATAGTCCTTTTCGACCGCCATCCGCGGCATCCGGCGCCGTTCGGCGGCCAGCGCATCACGCGCCTTCGTCAGCTCCTTCTCCTTCACCAGCAGCTCCTGGCGAGCGGCCTCCCACTCCTGCGGCGAAACGATCTGCTGCATGTTCATTGCGGCGCTCCCTTCTTCGGGTGCTCGTCGAGGACGTCGAACCGTCGCACCCAAATGATGCGCCCGTGATCCGACCCGTAGCTGTCATTACTCCTACAGGCGGCAGCGGAACCGAGAAATGAGCGGCCAATCGCAAGAAGGCCGCCGCGATCCCGATCCGGCGCAGCTCGACAGATACAGCGACGCCCCCATTGGTGGACCACCCGTCATTCGGTCGGGAAGTGCTGACGCCGGCGCTGTCGCCGATACTCGAGCGGCGCTCGTGCGCTCAGGCTGGCGGTTCCGCGATTCGGCGCGATCACCTCGACGATCGACGACCGCCGCACTTGCAGGTCGGCCGCCGTGATGCCGAGCCGCTCGCAAACCTCGGCCGGCGGGACGCCGTCGATCAGCATCGAGAAGATCGGCTGCTCGGATCGGTTCAGCCGTGAGCGCAAGGCGGCTGCGAGCGCTTTGGGGACCACCGGGAAGTACTGGCGGCCGTGGAACAACCGGCGGATCGCGATGTCCAGCTCCTCGACGAGCGCCGTCTTGCCAAGCATTCCGTCGGCCCCCGCGACGATTGCCGCGGCCGCCAGCGGCGCATCCGCGAATGCGGAGTAGATCAGCACCGGAGGAGGCGACGGCCGCTGCTTGATCTGCTCGGTCAGCCACAGACCGTCGCGGTCGCCGAGGTGGTAGTCAAGGATGGCGACATCGACCCAGCGCGCGAGCTCGCTGGTGGCGATCGAGGCGCTCCCGGACTCGGCGATCGTCACGACGTCTGACTGCGCAGCAAGCAGTTGGCGGATCCCCTGGCGAACCGCCGGGTGATCGTCAACCAGCAGCACGTGAATCGGAAGGCCGCCGGAGCGACGCGGGGGTGGTACTGAGGTGCCCACGACAAACAGGTTCGCGCCGCCGGGGGATCGAGGGAATGGGGTCAGACCCTCAATGTCGCCCGCAACGACGCTTTATCGGCCGGGTCGGCCTGCGCGTCGTTATCGGGCGGGACAAGACGTTTCGCCAACGCCTGAACCGTCGCTCCCTGGAACGCTGCCGACAGCAGCACCGCGAAGAAAGTGATGTTCAGCAGTTCGACGCTGCGTGGCACCCTCTCGATTACTGCGAACGTCGCAAGGATCACCGGCACTGCTCCCCGCAACCCGGCCCAGCTCAGAAGCGTCCGTTCTGACCAGCTAAAGCCCTGTCGGATCGTCGCGATCGTTGACGCGATCGGGCGCGCGACCACGGCCGTGATCAGCGCCAGCAGCACCGCCTTGAGCGCAATCGGACCGAATTGGCTTGGAAACACCAGCAGGCCGAGCGCGAAGAACATCCCGATCTCGGCGACCATCGCAAGCCCACGGTGAAAAGCGACCAGGGTCTTCCGTTCCGCAAACGGCGCGTCGCCCAGCGCCAGGCCGACCATGTACACGGCAAGGAAACCGGAGCCACCCAGCGCACCCGCGGCCCCATACGCGAGCGCGGCGGTCGAAAGCGTGACGACCAAAGCGAGCCCGTTCGGGAGCCGGTGAGCGTGCTCGGCGGCGCGCGCGAGCAGTACGCCCACGGCGCCAACGCCGGCGCCGACCGCTAGCTGACGCGTGAGGAAGAGGAACGAACTCCAGACGCCGTGATAGGGATGCACGAGCACGTCGATCAGGACCAGCACCAGCAGCACCGCGATTGGATCATTGAACCCTGACTCTCCTTCCAGCGTGCGGCGCAGACGAACCGGCAATCGCACTCCTCGCAGGAGAGCGAACACCGCGGCGCCGTCGGTCGCTGCCAGGATCGCCCCGAGCAGCAGGGCCTCGAGTAGTGAGAAGTCGAACAGAGAGGCAGCGGCAGCGCCAACGATCGCCGCCGTCAGCGAGGTCCCGATAACTGCGAGCAGCAGCGCCGGCCGCAGGACCGGCCGCAGCTCCCGCCAGCCGGCCGCCAGCCCCCCCTCGAACAGAATCAGCACCAGGGCGATCGTCCCGATCAGCCGCGCCAGCCGGTAGTCGTCGAACGAGACCCAACCGAGCCCGTCGCTACCGACGAGCATGCCCAGCCCCGCAAACAGCACCAGCGCAGGAAGCCGCAGGCGAGCTGCGAGTCCGGCCGCAACGACCGCGACGGCCAGTAGCGCACCCACGGCGAGGATCAACTGCGCATCGCGAACCATCGTTGAGCGTGACAGTCGCTCCGGCATCTGAGAATGGGGGCGCCCGCCCATTTCGGGCTCGCTGATCGTCTGTTTCGATCGTGGCATGCACACCGACGATGTTCTCCGCCAAACCGCGAGCGAGGGCCCGAGGATCGCCGTGGGCCAACCCTTCGGATTCAGCAACGTCCTGGTGGGTGTCGACGGGGGCCCTGGGGGACGCGACGCAATCCGCTTGGCCGAGATCCTTCGTGACCCGCGCGGCCAGCTGATGCTGGCGCACGTCGTTATCACCCAGAGTGCGGTTTCTCGGAGCCTTTCCTCCACCACTGCGTGGAAAGCGTGTCGTGAGATGCTCGCCCGCGAGCGCGACCTGGCCGGAGTGGCCGCAGCGCTGGCCGGGACGGCTTCGTCGTCCGTTGGCCGCGGCCTGCATCAGCTCGCAGATGACTGGGGCGCCGACCTGTTGGTGGTCGGATCGTCTCGCCGTGGGTGGGTTGGCCGCGCGCTCCGGGGGGATGACGCGCGCGCAGCATTAAGCGGCGCCCCGTGCGCGGTGGCCGTGGCCCCGGCGGGTTATCTCGATCGGCCTCGCCCGGTGGAGATCATCGGGCTGGGCTACGACGGCACCAACGAATCCAAGGCGGCGACCGCCGCCGCTCGAACTCTCGCCGCGCGCTACGGCGCGTCGGTTCGCGTCGGCCTCCGGAGTGAGGGACTTCGCACGTTGGGCAATGAGGTGAACCTGCTGATCCTGGGGTCATGCCGACGCGGCGCGCTGCGGCGCTTGCTCCGCGCCAGCACCTCGGCGCGACTGGCTCGCTCGTCCTGCTGCGCGGTCCTCTCGCTTTCCAGGACCGACGAACACGCACAAGGAAGGAAGCCATGGTCCTGATAACTCTCCCCCCCAGACCCCGATTCAGGCGATCGACGCCACCACGTACGGAGCGCTCGTCGACCGGCGTGCAAATCAGGAGACCGCGGCGCCGGTCCGTGGATGCGAGCCTCGTCCGACGGGTAATCGAGACGCGCCGCAGGTTCGACCGGACGCGTCGCCCGCTCCAACCCCGTGCGTTCCCGGCGCGACATCGCGGCAGCGGGGACGAAGCCATGTCCGTGGCGCGCGCCGGTCGTCGGTAACCCGGCCCCGGTCACGTCCCTGGTTACTCAGACGCACCGCGCGGTTCGTCAGCGGGGCGTCTGGCCGGGATCCCGGAGCCCGCCGCCGCGGGAGCGCCGAACGAAGTACAGGATTGCACTCGAGCACGCCACCGCGATCAGGATGCCGGGCCCTCTGTGATCCCACAGAAGCGCCACGATCGCCCCGGCGACCAAGTTCCCCGTCACTCCGAGCAGGATCGTCTGCGGGAGTGACAACGGGTCGGGACCTGGCAGCGCCAGGCGCGCAAGTGCGCCGACCAGCAGGCCTGAGGCCACCGCGAAGATGATGTATGCGAGCAGGGTCATCGCCGTGGCGCTCCGGTCCTCTAGGAGGCCACGGGGGCAGCTGCCCGGCGTCCGCGAGCCGACCGTGCGTGCGCACTGTCGTAGGCGCGCAGCCGCCGCAGCCGCTCGGAGGTCGGCGGATGCGTCGAGAACAGCGTGCTCATCTGCTTGCCCGACAGCGGGTTCGCGATGTACATCGGGGCGGTCACGGGATTGACTTGCAATGCGGGCGCGTTACCCCGCTCGATCGACTCGAGCGCGTCGGCGAGCGGCGCTCCCCGCCCGAGCAGCTCGGCGGCGGTGGCGTCCGCGAGATACTCGCGCTGCCGGGAGACACCGAGCTGAAGCAGCGTCGCCCCGATCGGCGCGAGGATCATCGTCGCCAACGCCCCGACGAGACCAAGCGGGTTGTCGTCCTCTTCGGAACCGAGCAGGAAGGAAAGCTGGAACAGATTGGCGATTGCTGCCACCGCCCCGGCGATTGTCGCCGCGATCGAGGAGACGAGGATGTCGCGGTTCCTGATATGCGCCATCTCGTGCGCAAGCACGCCCCTGACCTGTTCGAGCGGCAAGCTCGTCAGCAATCCCTCCGTCGCCGCGATTACCGCGTGCCTCGGATTACGGCCGGCGGCGAACGCGTTCGGCTGCTCACCCGGCATTACGAACAGCCGCGGCGCCGGAACCCGCGCACGGGTCGCGAGGGCACGCACCAGCTCGTAGATCTCCGGCGCGGCATGCTCGCTGAGCGGCTCCGCGTGTGCGACACGCAGCGCGATCCGGTCGGAGTAGAAGTAGCCGACGAGGTTGAGGATTACGGCCAGCGCCGCGAACAGCCACAGGAATACGCCGCCGAGCACCGCGCCTAGCGTGATCAGCAGGCCGGTCAGGCCGGCGACCAGCAGCCATGTACGCAGGCGGGTTACAAGTGAGGTAGCTGAGGTGCTCATTGAGGTGCCTCTTCAGTTGGTTGAAGGCAAAGCATGAGTCCACCCGAGGCAAGCGACCATGGAGCCAAGCATGTATGTGTGTCCCAATCCGGAGCAGATGCCCTGCGGTAAGGTGCTTCATGGAGGGCCTTTTCGAGGGAAGAACTGGAGCCACTGTGGCCGACCGATCGCTCCTGATGATTGCCGACATCGGTGGCTATACGAGGTTCATGAAGCTGCACCGGATCAGCCTCGCGCACGCCGAGGTCCTCACCGGTCGACTGCTCAAGACACTGGCTGAGCACTCGCCGTTGCCGTTGGTCGAGCTCGAGGGCGACGCGCTCTTCTTTTGCGCGCCGCTCGGTCAGGTCGATGCCGACGTCATGACGCTGTCGCTGACCATGCACCAGGCCTTCCACTCCCAGCTCGACGAGATGATTGCCCTGAACATGTGCAGCTGTGACGCTTGCATGCAGTCGCGGAACCTGAAGGTGAAATTCGTGGGCCACGTAGGCGAAGTCGCGACGCAGACGATCGCCGGCCGCCAGAACGTCGTAGGCGTGGATGTGATCGCGGTCCATCGGATGCTGAAGAACGCCGTCCCAGCGCCTGAGTACCTCCTGATGACCGAGTCCCTCGTCGAGCAGTGCGGAGCGGATATCCGGCAAGGCGTCAACTCGGTCCAGCAGGAGCTCGAGGGGCTCGGCTCGACGAGCCTCTACTTCGTGGATCTAGCGGAGCTCGCGCTACCACGACCGCCCCCGCCGAAGGCAACGCTGACCCGGCGCCTCCGCCAGCAAGTCGGCGTCGGGTTCCGCGCCACTCCCGCGGTGCTCGGACTCAGAAGCCCGCGTCGCACTCCGTAGCCGCTCGATAACTGAACGCGCCTCCGCCCTCCGTGGCAGCTAGTTGGCGCCGACGACCTTGAAGTTCTGGTTGACGAAGATGTGGTGCGGCCAGTTGACGCCGATGTTGTGGACCTCGTACTCGCCGTTGCTCAGTCGCACAACACGATCGACGATGCCGCCTGGGTATGCCGCCAACGCGGCTTTTGTGGCCTTGTTCGCCGCCGTCCCGCTGACGATGGTCCCGGATCCCTGCTGGTAGGTCGACGGGATTTGACCGACCGTCTTCGCGGTGCTGGCCGCACCAGGCTTGAACGGGATCACGGTCGGGGTCTTGGACCCGCTGTTTGCCGGTTGCAGAATGACCTGCGTCGCCGTGATCGTCGTGCTGTTGGTTGTTCCCAGCACCAGGACCGTCTTGCCTTTGGTCACGACGCTCGCCGACGCTGCCCGCGTGCCGTTCTCGTATTTCGTCGACGACGTCTCCTTGACCGTCACCTTCTGACCTGCCGATGTGAGCAGTTCAAAGCCGGATGTCGACACACTGCTCACGTTGCCGATTGACCCGCCCGCGGCCGGTCCGGACCGCGCGTTGGATCCGCCGTGACCAGACGCGAATTGTCCAGGCGGCGCCGACGTGGGCGCCGCTGTCGTGGTCGTGCCTGAGCTCGTGCTGGCGGTCGCGCTGACGATGCCGAAGGCACTGCCCCCAATCGCGAGGAGCGTGGCGCCCAGGGCGATGGACCTGGTGAGTCTCCGAGAGAACATGTGCTGATCCTTTCCGCCGTTTTTGATCGTGAGTTAGCGGCTCGCTCCCACGATGCGTCGACACGCTGAGATTCGCCTGAGAGGGACCAAGGAGGTTCCTGGGCGTTTACGCCGGGCCCGGCGAATCACCGGAATTCAGCGAAGACGGCTCACCTGTGTCGCGCGGACACTGCTCCCCGGAGCAGACAAGGGACCAGATCACCGAGGGGTTGTAGAAGAATGTCTTCCGGCGGAACAGAGATCGTGGATCAGGTGCAGCCCAAGCCCAAGGGTGTCGGCGCGCGGGGACGCAAGCGAGCCCCGATCGCCGACCGCAAGGCGCGAGCGTTCCTTCGCAACGCGGATCCGGTGATGGCCCAGCTGATCGACGCCCGTCCGGGCTTCCGTCCGCGGGCGTGGATGGACGAGCTGCCTCCGCTCGACGCGTTCGCAACCCTGATCTTCCAAGTCGCGGGTCAACAGCTTTCGGTAAGCGCGACGCGGGCGATCGTGTCTCGGATCGAGCAGCATTTCGGAGGGCATCTGCCCTCACCCGCGGAGCTGCTCGCCGCGGACCCGCAGGTCCTACGCGCGAGCGGCATGTCCGTTCGGAAGGGCGAGACGTTGCGGGCGCTCGCGGAGCGTTTCGTCGACGGGCGCCTGAGCGACAAGGCGCTCTCGCGAATGACGGATGACGAGATCGAGACGGTCCTGACCGAGGTGCCGGGAATCGGGCCGTGGACCGCGCGCGGTTTCCTCCTCGTGGGTCTCGATCGGCCCGACGTATTCCTGTCCGGCGATCTGGCGTTGCGACGCGCGGTGCAACGGATCTACGGGTTCGACCATTCGCCGACAGACGACGAGCTGGCCGAGCTCGCGGATCGCTGGCGCCCGTATCGGAGCCTTGCGGTGAGCTACCTGTTCGCCTCGGAATACGACGTCTGAACCGGCTGCCGATCGGCAACCAGCGGCAGCGCCGGAGGCGCGCGACTCGGTTCTTTCTACGATGGCCTTTGGGATGGCTGGGTCACTGAACTCCGAGGCGGTGGTACTGCGGGGTCGAGGAGACGAACGCGCCCAACTTGATCGGCTGCTCCGTGACGCGATCGCGGGTCGCGGCGGGGTGCTCACCCTGCGCGGCGAGGCCGGCGTCGGCAAGACCGCGCTACTCGAATACGCGACCGCCTCGACCCCGGCCGTGAGGGTGATCCGCGTGGCGGGAATGGAGTCGGAGATGGAGCTCCCGTTCGCGGGGCTCCACCAGTTGTGCGCGCCGATGCTCGATCGGCTCGAGCAGATTCCGGGTCCGCAGCGCGATGCTCTCCGGACCACGTTGGGGCTGAGCGCGGGCGCTGTGCCCGACAGGTTTCTAGTTGGCTTGGCCGTGTTGAGCCTCCTGTCCGAGGTGGCGGAGGAGCGGCCGCTTTTGTGCGTGATCGACGATGCGCAGTGGTTGGACCGGGCCTCCGCAGAGGCGTTGGCGTTCGTGGCACGAAGGCTGCTGGCGGAGCCGGTGGTGCTGTTGTTCGCCACGCGGGAGCCGAGCGACCTGGCAGCAGGCTTGCCGGAGCTGCTACTCGAGGGACTACGGAATGCCGATGCACGCGCCCTCTTGTCCTCGGTGGTTCCGGGCCGGCTCGACAAGCGGATCGCCGAACAGATAATCGCTGAGACGCGGGGAAACCCGCTGGCCTTGTTGGAGCTGCCTCGGGGGCTCAGCGCGGC
>DATKFF010000072.1:0-2992 GCA_035511595.1 Solirubrobacteraceae bacterium
CGACAGCCTGTGCTGGGCGCGCTGAATGAAGCGGTCCCGGCGCCTACCGCTGCGGGCATTGGCATCGACCGTGCTGCGGTCCAGCGCCGTCAGCGAGAATTCGGCCGCGACGAAAAGCGCATTGCCGCAGATGAGCACCACGATGGCGAGCACGCTGACGGCGGTGACGGAGAGGCTCACGGCCGGCTTGCTCCCTGCCGTGGTGGGGGATCCGGCGACGATGCGGGTGGCCGCTCGTCCCGGAAGCCAACGGCCTCGACGGGTGCCTGCGGCACGTCATCCCTTTCGCTCGATATGCCCAGCGGCGCTGCGTGATTGCGGTTCAACTGAGGTTTACATGGTAGCGAAGTCGTCGAGCGCAGCATGAGTCACCGGGGCGGGGCCGCTCACGATGGGCGATTGAGCATCACTCGCGCGTCGGCCGGACTGGTGAGGATCCGAACGGCCCGTCCCAAACGGCCGTGGGACGATGAATGCCCAGGGAGTGACGAAAGACGGCGATGGCCACCGTAGGCGGAACATCCACGGTCGCGCGGGAGTGGGCGATGCCGCACCTCTCCGCAGAGGAGCACGCGGCTCGCGGCAAGGCGGAGCGCGCAGAGATGCCACGCGCCGCCCACGCGACCTGGGAGGCGCTGCCCGGCCGGCCCGATCCGATTGCGCTGCTGGAGGAGCAAGCGAAGACCCGAGTGCCCGAGCTCGTGCCGATCCGCCACGGTCGGATGCTGCTCTCCCCGTTCGCGTTCTACCGGGGCGCCGCGTACGTGATGGCCTCCGATCTGGCCGCCACCGCGCGCTCGGGCCTGAGGGTGCAGCTCTGCGGCGACGCGCACCTCTCGAACTTCGGGATGTTCGGATCCCCCGAGCGGCGCACGGTATTCGACATGAACGACTTCGACGAGACGCTCCCGGGACCGTGGGACTGGGACGTGAAGCGGCTGGCCGCCAGCGTGGAGCTGGCCGGGCGCGACAACGGCTTCTCGAAGTCGGCGCGCTCCGACATCGTCCTGACCACAGTCCGCGCGTACCGCGAGGCGATCCGGAACTTCGAGGCGCTACGCCACCTCGACGTCTGGTACGCGAGCCTCGATATCCAGCAGATTCTCGAACAGTCCCGCTCGCAGGTGGGTCGCGCGCGGGTGAACGTCACCGAGCGCAACGTGGCGAAGGCTCGGACGAAGGACAGCCTTCAGGCCTATGAGAAGCTGACCCACGTGGTCGACGGCCGGCCGCGAATCATCAGCTACCCTCCCCTGATCGTCCCGATGGATGAGTTCGTGAAGGGCGCGATCCGCGAGGAGCTTGAACAACAGGTACGCGAGATCCTGCGCGGCTACCGCGCCACTCTCCAGTCCGATCGGCGGCACGTGCTGGAGGGGTACAACTTCGCGGACATGGCCCACAAGGTCGTCGGGGTCGGGAGCGTCGGCTCGCGCGCATGGATCATTCTGCTGCTCGGCCGTGACGACCAGGACCCGCTCTTCCTGCAGGCGAAGGAGGCGCGAGTGTCGGTCCTCGAGCGGTTCCTCGGCAAGAGCGCGTACCGCAACAGCGGCGAGCGCGTGGTGGCGGGCCAGCGGATAATGCGGGCCGCGAGCGACATCTTCCTCGGGTGGCACCATGTGAAGGGCGCCGATGGGATCGGGCGCGACTTCTACGTGCGTCAGCTGCGCGACTGGAAGTTCTCGGTGGACATCGCCGCACTGGATCCGCTCCTGTTGACGACCTACGCCGGTCTTTGCGGTTGGACCCTCGCACGCGCACACGCGCGCTCGGGCGATCGGATCGCGATCGCGGCCTACCTGGGGAAAACTGACACCTTCGACAAGGCGATCGCCGCGTTTGCGATCGCCTACGCCGATCAGACGGAGCGCGACCACCAGGCGCTGGCGGCCGCGGTGAAGAGCGGGCGCATCCAGGCCGAGACCGGGCTCTGAGGGACGGGCCCCGCTCCGCCGAGGACGGTGTGCTTGGCCGCGAAGGCTTCCTCCGTTGCAAGATGGTTGACCACGGCCCTCAACGCAGGTGTCGGTCTGTCACCAGCCGGAGGGCAGCGGATGGCCCTCCGCGTAGCCGGCCGGAGACTGCACACCGACCACAGCCCGCTCATTTAGCTCCGCCAGGTTCGAAGCACCGACATAGGTGCAGGTGCTGCGCACGCCGGAGGTGATGTGGTCGATCAGATCCTCAACACCGCCGCGGTCCGGGTCCAGCCCCATCCGCGCCGTCGAAATGCCTTCCTCGAACAACGCCTTGCGAGCGCGATCGAACGCGGTGTCGGCGCCGCTGCGGGCGACCACCGCCCGCTTGGACGCCATGCCGTAGCTCTCCTTGAACGGCTGGTCGTCGCGGTCACGCATCAGGTCACCGGGGGACTCATAGGTGCCGGCGAACCAGGACCCGATCATCACGTTCGACGCCCCGGCGGCCAGCGCCAGCGCTACGTCCCGCGGGTGGCGCACGCCACCGTCGGCCCACACGTGTCCGCCGAGCTGCCGTGCGGCACCAGCACATTCGAGCACGGCGGAGAATTGCGGGCGGCCGACACCGGTCATCAACCGGGTAGTGCACATCGCGCCCGGACCGACACCGACCTTGACGATGCTCGCCCCGGCGCCGAGCAGATCTCGAGTGCCCTCTGCCGACGCCACGTTGCCCGCGGCCAGCGGCACACCCAAATCCAGCGATGAAACCGCCTTGATCGCCCCCAGCGTCTTGACCTGGTGTCCGTGGGCGGTGTCGATGACGAGCACGTCGACGCCGGCCTCGGCGAGGGACTGCGCCTTGCCAGCCACATCTCCGTTGATGCCGACGGCAGCGCCGACGCGCAGCCGCCCACCGGCGTCGGTGGCCGGGGTGTAGATGCCGTCGCGGATCGCCCCGGTGCGGGTCAGCACGCCCGCCAGGGTGCCGTCGGCATTGGTCAGCACCGCGACGTCGATCTGGGCGTGTTCGAGCAGGTCGAAGATCTTGCGCGGCTCGGTGCCCGCCG
>DATKFF010000073.1:0-5757 GCA_035511595.1 Solirubrobacteraceae bacterium
ACAGTCCCGACTGGTCGTTGAGGACACCGAGCTTCACCGGTTGCTGCGCGACCGCGGCGGCGGTGAGCCCCGCTCCCCACAACATGAGCGCGAGCGCGGCGATGACGTTGCGACGCATGAAAGTCCTCCCCTTGCCGTAGCAACCGCGGAAAGCCGGACTTGTTGGAGCGATCGTATAGCGGAAGAGGATCATTGCAAAGCGGCGCGGCGGCCTCCACGACGCTTGGCGCGCGGGATTTCCAGCAATGCGATTAGCTAGAATAAAGGCGGGATTGGTGCGATCAGCGCTCAACGCTTGTGCCCACGGATCCCTTCGATCTTTTACCGAACAAGCGGGTTGCGGTAGGTAATGCCTTAGTTGTCAAAGATGCGGTCCATTGTGCCATCGTCCATCAGGCTGCCGACAATTGGTCCGCCCATCCAACAAAGCCCCGCCACAATTAGGTGGGCGGGGCAGTTGATCCAGTGAACGCGACACTTGCATCGCGCGGTCGGAGCTTAGGCCGATCCGGGCGCGGCGTCTATGGAGCCGGCGTCACCCTTGGCCACGTTTCATGCGGCGCTTCCTCTTGTCTTGTTCGAACATGACCCTCTCGCACGAATAGATGGAATTTGACGTCGCTTCCACGTTTTCCTTCGCCTTCGAACGTCCCGGCTCCCATAGAAATCCCGGTGGGCAGGCCATCGGGTGAACCGCGGGCGTCCAGCGTTTGTTGACAGACCTACCGCGGCGTGTTGAATTCAGATGCATGCTGCCGGCGGCGCGGGTCTGCGGCCCTGCGCCCCTGCACAGAAGTGAGCAAGACGTAACAAAACTCACGGAACGAGGGAGGCCAAAATGACTCGCAAACGTTTGATGGCAACGGTTGCTCTTCTCGCGGGCCTGTTGTCGAGTACGGCACTTAGCGCGCAAGACCTTAAGCTCTACGCGTTCAGTTCCGGCGCGTTGACGCTCGGCAAAGGATATTTGGTAAACGGCGCGCCCATGGAGCCGCCGATACAGGTTCCGGTCGGTTTTTACGTGGTCAAACATCCGAAAGGGAATGTTCTCTTCGACACAGGTAACAACGACAAGATTATCACCGACCCGGGCTACTGGGGTGCCGCGTTCACCGCGTTGAAGCCGGTCAATACGCCAGATGTCGCGATCGATACACAGCTCAAGAAAATCGATCTCACGCCCGACGATATCACCTACGTCGTGGTGAGCCACCTCCACCTCGACCACGGCGGCAACGTCGCGAAGTTCCCGAAGTCGACCCTCGTCGTGCAAAAGAGCGAGATTCAGAACTTCTTCTGGCCGGAGCCCGGCACCGGCTCCAATTACGTTCTCGGCGACGTCCTGCCGCTGCGCGGGAACATGACACCTAGCGCGAACGCGGTGAAGATGTTGCAGCTCGACGGCGATCTCGACCTGTTTGGAGACGGCACGCTCGTCGTGAAGCGCTGGGTTGCCCACACGCCGGGCAGCCAGATGATGACGGTGCGGCTAAAGAACACCGGCCTCACCATCCTCACCGGGGACAACGTCTATTTCCGGGAGAACGTCGAGAAGAACATACCACCAAGCACCCCGCTGGTCTATTCGACATCGGGATACTACTCAGCCTTCGAGTGGATACGGCGGGAGATGGCGACCCAGAAGGCAAATTTCTTCACCGCCCACGACCCGGACGCGTTCAAGGCGATGAAGAAGGCGCCGGAATTCTACGATTGACCGGCTCCGCGCCGACACTGGACCTGCACTTGACCGACAGACCGCGCCGAGCCTCGGCGGGTTTTGGCGTTGCGCCGGCTGAAGGCTCGCGGCACGGCGTGGCCGTCGCCTCCGTCGAACGGCTGGGCAAACGTTACGGCCGCCGCCAGGCCGTGGACGGCGTCTCCTTCGAGGTGAACGAGCGGGAAGTGGTGGGCCTACTTGGTCCCAACGGCTCGGGTAAGACCACCATCTTGCGCGTCCTCACCGGCTACCTGCGGCCGAGCGAAGGAACTGTCCGCATCGACGGCTTCGACGTGGTCCGCGACGGGCACCAGGCGCGCGCGCGGGTCGGCTACGTGCCGGAGAACGCCCCGCTCTACGGCCACATGCGGGTGGACGAATTCCTCCACTTCATGGGCCGGTTGCGGGGCTTGCGGGGACCAGCGTTGCGCCGAGGCGTCGAGTCCGCCCGCGCGCGGCTCGCGCTCGAGCCGGTCGGCGACGCCGTGATCGGCCGGCTGTCGCGCGGCTACCGGCAGCGCGTCTCAATCGCCCAGGCCGTGCTGAACGAGCCCAAGCTGCTGGTGCTCGACGAGCCGACCAACGGCCTCGATCCGCGCCAGGTCATCGAGCTGCGCGGCCTGCTACGGACCCTGGCCCGCGACAGCGCGGTCCTTGTCACCTCGCACATCCTTGCCGAGATGGAACGCGTCGCCGATCGGGTCGCGATCCTGCTCGACGGGCGGCTGCTCACCGTCCACCCCCTCGCCGGCCACAGGCGCGGCGCCTCGCTCCGGGTCCGCGCCCGAGCGGATCGGGCGGACGAGGTCGCGGCGGCCTTGTCCGGCCTGCCGGGGATCGACGGCGTGACCCGGGAGGAGCCGGGGGGGACCCTGGCCGGCTGGCGGGTGGAGGTGGCGGAGGCCGGCGCAGCGCCGCACGTCGCCGCCGCCCTGTGCCTTGCCGGCATCGCCAGCGTCGAGACGGTCGAGGCGGCGCCTGACCTGGAGGAGCTGTTCCTCCGGCTAACGGCGAGCCGAGCGCTCCAGTGACGGCCTTCCTCGCCCTGGTTGCCAAGGAGTTGCGCGCGCTGTTCGTCTCGCCGATCGCTTACGCAGTCATCGCCGTCTTCCTTGTGCTCAACGGCTACGGCTTTGCCGTCACGCTCTTCGCCACGAAGCAGGCGACGCTGGTGAACGTCTTCTTTCAGGCGGCCGTGCAGCTCGTCCTGTTCGTGCCGCTCGTTACCATGCGGCAGTTCGCCGAGGAACGCCGAGGCGGCACCCTCGAGCTGCTGCTGACGGCGCCGGTGCGCGAGGGCGACATCGTGCTCGCCAAGTTCGCAGCCTCAATGGGCATGCTGCTCGCGATGGTCGCGCTCACTTTGGTCTATGCAGGGATACTGGCGCGGTTCAGCACCCCCGATTGGGGGCCGATCTACAGCGGCTACCTCGGCCTCGTCCTGCTCGCCGGCACCCTGGTCTCGATCGGCCTCGCCGTTTCCGCGCTCACCGCCAATCAGATCGTGGCCGCGGTCGTCTCGCTCGGCGTGTTCGGGATGCTGTGGGCGATTGACGCCTGGGCCGCGTTGCTGCCGTCGCCGATCGACGATTGGGTGCTCGGGCTGTCGCTGCTGGCGCGCTTCCAGCCCTTCGCTGTCGGCGCCATGTACGCGTCGGATTTCGGCTTCTTCCTCGTCGTGACCCTGCTCGGGCTGTTCCTCGCCGTGCGCGGGCTGGCCCGGCGCTGACGCCATGGAGCACTCCGAGCTCGACTGGAACGCGTTGCTCTGGGCTGGCGGCTGGCTCGGCGCCGTCCTAGTGCTGTTCGCGGCCGGGCTGAGGCTGCCGCTGCAGACCGAGCTCGCGGGCTGGCGGGGGCGGGCCTATTCGGCTGGAGTCATCCTGGCCGCGGTCGGCGCCGCGGTGCTGGCCAGCGTCGCGCTGCATCTGCATGACGTGCATTTCGACCTGACGCGCGAGAAGGTCTATACTCCCTCGGAGGCGGCCATGCGGGCGATCGACGAGGTCTCCCGCGAGGCAACCGTCACCTACTTTTATCGCTCGCAGGACCCCGCGGGGCGGCGCGCGCGCGACCTCCTCGCGATCATGGCCCGGCGCAACCCGCTGCTCAAAGTCGTCGCGGTCGATCCCGACCGGGACCCGAGACTCGCGCGTGAGCAGGGGATCCAGCTCTACAACGCCGCGGTCGTCGAGGCGGAGGGACGCCGGGTGCTGGTGCAAGGCACGGACGAGACAGAGATCGCCATAGGTATCCAGCGCGCATTGCGCGGGCGCGCGATCACGGCCTGCTTCCTCGAGGGCCACGGCGAGCTGCCGATGGACAACTTCGAATACCACACGCACCTGGAAAGCGGCGCCGGCCACAGCCACGACGACGCCAGCTCGCAGGTGGTGGAGATGCCGGGCCACGGCGTGGGGCGGCTGCGCCGCGCGCTCGAAGCCCAGGGGTATGAGGCGCGGAAGCTCGTCCTCGCCACGGAGGGCGACGTGCCGACCGGGTGCACCCTCCTCGTCGCGGCCAATCCGCGGACCACGTTCCTGCCGGCTGAGAGCGCGGCCTTGCGCGCCTATCTGCGGCGCGGCGGGTCGGCCCTCCTCCTGCTGGACCTGGGTTTCGTGCTCGAACCCGGGCTCGCCCAGCTCGTCGCCGAGCTCGGCGTCCGCCCAGAGCACGAGGTCGTCGTCGATCCCTTGAGCCACTACTCGACCGACCCCGAAATCGTGGCGGTCACGGGCTACGACCCGCACCCAGTCACGCGCTCGGTCTCGCTCACCTTCTACCCCGGCATCCGCCCCCTCACGATGCTGCCGCCTGCGGGCGACCTCCGCGTCGCCCCGCTGCTCCACAGCAGCCGCGACAGCTATACGCGCCCGGTGAAGCCAGTGGGATCACGCGCGGTCGAGCCCGACCCGGCGGGCGACAAGGGCGCGGCGGCGCCCCCGGTCGTCGGCCCGCGCGTGTTGGGCGTCGCCGTGGAAGGGCGCCTCGATGGCGACGCCCAACCCATGCGCGCCGTCGTCGTCGGCGACAGCGACTTCGCCAGCAACTCGTTCTTTCCCTACATGGCGAACAGCGACCTTTTGCTCTCGGCGGCCCGCTGGGTGGCGCGCGAGGAGCGGACGACCGCCGTAGCCGCGCGCGTCCCCGTGCCCCCCCTCATCGCGTTGACCGGGCGGCAGTCGAACGCGGTGTTCTTCCTGGTCGTCGTCGCGCTGCCGCTCCTGGTGGTCGGGCTCGGCTGCGTCGTTTGGTGGCGGCGGCGATGAGGCGGCACGTCCACCCCGTCCTCGCGGCGCTCGCCCTCCTTTACCTCGCCGCGATGGTGGTGAGCGGTGCTATGCCGGTGCAGCGCCAGCTCGTGCGGTTCGAGGCCAGGGGCGTGCTCAAGCTCCCGCCGGAGGGAATCATGCGGGTGGAGTTGAGCCGCGGCACGCGTCGCGTCATCCTGCTCCGCGCAGGCGAGACGGAGTGGGCGACGCCGGACGGCGTCAACATCGGCGCCGCCGGGCGCCGGGTCAGCAAGGCCGTCCAGATCATGCACAATTCCGGGCCTGTCCGCGAGATCGAGGCGGCGGAGCTGGCGGGGAGCGACCCCGCGCCGTTCGGCCTCGACCCGCCGCGGCTCTCCGTCAAACTCTACGGAGAGGACGGCGAGCCGGTTCTCACCGCCCGCTTCGGCGAGTTCAACCCCGAGGGGTACCTCCAGTACATGCGCATCGACGGCAACCCGCGGCTCTACCTCATGTCCCGCTTCGTCGGCGGCGAATGGAGCGAGGCCATGACCGAAGCGGCCGCGCGATGACGCCCCCCGCCTCGCTCCGCCGGGCGGCACCGTGGGCCGCTCTCGCCCTGCTGCTACTGCTCGGGCCAGCGCAGGGGCACATCGCCGGGTCGATGGGCTATGCCATTGTGAGCCTGTACGACGGAACTGTCCGGTACAGCCTCACCCTCGGCCCCGACGCGCTCGCGGCGGCCGGCGAGGCGGCCCCCGGGGCACGGCCGCTACCCCGTGGAGGCTACGCCACGCTGGCCGA
>DATKFF010000074.1:0-2581 GCA_035511595.1 Solirubrobacteraceae bacterium
ATGATCCACGGCCTCAGCTACCCGCGCGGCCCGCTCGCATGGGCCGACGAGATCGGGCTCGACCACGTCGTCGGCGTGCTCGACGGTCTCTACGAGGAGCTGCGCGAGGAGCGCTACCGCGTCGCGCCGGCGCTGCGGCGCCTGGCGCTTTCGGGGCGCCTGGGGCGCCAGACCGGCGAGGGCTTTTTCGGGTATCAAGGGTGAGCGAGGTCGAAAAGCGTTCACTATGAACACAAATCGACCACGCTCACCAAGGATCACGAAATGAGAGCCGTCACCTTCCAAGCACCCGGCGAGGTCGCCGTCGAAGAGCGCCCCGAGCCGGAGCCGCAGGCCAGCGACGACGCGGTCGTTGCGATCGAAGCCAGCGGGATCTGCGGCTCGGACCTGCACATCTACCACGGCCGCGTCAAGATCGAGCAGGGCTTCACGCTCGGCCACGAGTTCGTCGGCCGCGTGCTCGCGACCGGCGACGACGTCACCCGGGTCGCCCCCGGCGACCGCGTGCTCGGCTGCTTTCACACCGCATGCGGGACGTGCCTCTTCTGTCTGCGCGGCGCCTACCACGAGTGCGACTTCAAGCGGACCTTCGGCCACGGCGCGAACATGGGCAACCTCGAGGGCACGCAGGCCGAGCAGGCGCTCGTCCCAGACGCCAACCTGACGCTCCGCAAGGTCCCCGACAGCGTCTCCGACGAGATCGCGCTGTTCGCCGGCGACGTGATGGGAACCGGCTACCACTCGATCACCGACGTAAAACCCGGGGACGGCGTTGCGGTCCTTGGCCTCGGGCCGGTCGGGCTGTGCGCCGTCCAGGCGGCGGTCGCCGCGGGAGCCGGACCGGTCGTCGCGATCGACACCGTCGAGGAGCGGTTGAACGTCGCCGAGCAGTTCGGTGCGGTGGCCGTTCACCTGACGGAGCAGAGCCCGCGTGACGTCGTCAAGACGCTCACCAACGGCCGGGGCGTCGAGGTGGCGGTCGACGCGGTCGGCCATCCCGACGCGCTCGAGCTGGCGATCCGGCTCGCGTGCAAGGCCGGGACGGTCGTCGCGATCGGGGTCTACGCCGAGCGCACCGAGGTCCACATGGGCCTCGTCTGGATCAAGGGGCTGACTCTGAAAGCCGGCCCCGCGAACGTGATCGGTCACGTCGATCGCGTGCTGGGGATGCTCGCGGCCGGCTCCCTCGACCCCACCCCGCTGGTCACTCACCACATGACGCTCGACCAGGCCCCGGAGGCCTACGAGCTTTACGATCGCCGGGAGGCCCTGAAGATCGTGCTCACGCCGTAGGAGGTACCGATGTCAGTCACCGCCCTGCCCGAACAGCTATCGGACGCGTCGCGCGAGTTCGCGTCCCGCCCGCACGAGCTTCTGATCGACGGCGAGCGGGTGCCCGCCGCCGACGGCCGCACCTTGGAAACGGTCGACCCTTCGACCGGACGCCCGATCACGCAGGTCGCCCACGCCGGCGCCGAGGACGTCGACCGCGCGGTCAAGGCCGCCCGTAACGCGTTCGAGGAGGGCAAGTGGCGGACGGCGCCGGCTGCCCAGCGCGCGGTGCTGATCAACCGCCTTGCCGACCTGGTCGAGCAGAACGCCGATCAGCTGGCCGAGCTCGAGTCGCTCGACAACGGCAAGCCGGTGAAGCTCGCGCGATTCGTCGACGTCAACCAGACGATCGCGTGGCTGCGGCACTTTGCCGGCTGGACCGAGCGGATCCACGGCGACGTGATCGCGGTCCGGCAGCCGGACATGCATACGTACACGCGCAAGGAGCCGGTCGGCGTGTGCGGTCAGATCATCCCGTGGAATTTCCCGCTGATGATGGCCTCCTGGAAGCTCGGGCCCGCGCTCGCGGCGGGGTGCACGGTCGTGCTGAAGCCCGCCGAGCAGACGCCGCTGACCGCGCTGCGGCTCGGCGAGCTGGCGCTCGACGCCGGGATCCCCGCGGGCGTCCTCAACGTCCTGACCGGTGAGGGCGACACGGGCGCGGCGCTCGTCGACCACGACGGCGTCGACAAGATCGCGTTCACCGGTTCGACCGAGGTCGGGAGGGAAATCGGCGCGAAGGCCGGCCGGGCGCTCAAGCGGGTGACGCTCGAGCTCGGCGGCAAGTCGCCCAACATCATCCTCCCCGACGCCGACCTCGAGCAGGCGATCGCCGGGTCGTTCATGGGGATCTACTTCAACACCGGCCAGGCCTGCAACGCGGGCAGCCGCCTGTTCGTGCACAAGGACCAGTTCGACCAGGTCGTCGGCGCGCTCGCCGAGCGCGCGGGTGCCTCACGCGTCGGCCCGGGGCTTGACCCTCAGACCCAGCTCGGTCCGGTCGTCTCCGAGGAGCAGCGCGAGCGGGTCCTCTCCTACATCGCCGCGGGCCGCGACGAAGGGGCCGAGCTCGTCGCGGGCGGCCAGCCGACCGAGGGCAATGGCGGCTACTTCGTCCCCCCGACGCTGTTCACGGCCACCAGCGACGACATCCGGATCGCGCGTGAGGAGATCTTCGGCCCGGTGCTGGTGGCGCTCCCGTACGAGTCGCTCGAGGAGGTCGCATCGCGCGCCAACGACACCGAATACG
>DATKFF010000075.1:0-3445 GCA_035511595.1 Solirubrobacteraceae bacterium
GTGGGCATCTGGCCGGCCAGCCACTACAACGTCCGCGAGGGCTACATCGAAGACGCGGTGTCAGAGATCGGCCAGGAGCTGAACGCGCGCTGCGCCGAGCTCGAGGCAGAGGGCAAGCTGCTCGAGTCACACCGGCTGCGCCAGCGCACGCAGTACGACATGGAGATGCTGCGCGAGATGGGGTTCTGCTCGGGGATCGAGAACTACTCACGGATCCTCGATGGCCGCCGTCCGGGCGACCGCCCGTACTGCCTGATCGACTACTTCCCCGAGGACTTCGTCTGCTTCATCGACGAGTCCCACCAGACGGTTCCGCAGATCGGCGGCATGTACGAGGGGGACCGCTCACGCAAGCAGACGCTGGTCGACTACGGCTTCCGGCTGCCCAGCGCGCTGGACAACCGCCCCCAGACCTTCCAGGAGTTCCTCTCGATCACCCCCCAGATCGTGTTCGTGTCGGCGACACCCGGCGAGTACGAGCGGACGCGCTCGGAGCGGATCGTCGAGCAGATCGTGCGGCCGACCGGGATCGTCGACCCGGAGGTCGAGGTCCGCGAGACCCGCAACCAGATCGACGACCTGATGAACGAGATCCGCGCTCGCGTCGAGCGCGACGAGCGCACACTGGTGACCACGCTCACCAAGAAGATGTCCGAGGACCTGACCGACTACCTGCTCGAGATGGGCTTCAAGGTGCGCTACCTCCACTCGGAGATCGACACGCTCGAGCGGATCCAGATCATCCGCGAGCTGCGGCTGGGTCAGTTCGACATCCTCGTCGGGGTCAATCTGCTGCGGGAAGGGCTCGATCTTCCCGAGGTGTCGCTGGTCGCGATTCTCGACGCCGACAAGGAGGGTTTCCTCCGCGGCGAGACCTCGCTGATCCAGACGATCGGCCGTGCGGCCCGGAACGTCGAGGGCAAGGTCCTGATGTACGCCGACAAGGAAACCGCCGCGATGCGGGCCGCGATCGAGGAGACCGACCGCCGCAGAGACATTCAACGGCAGTACAACGAAGCGCATGGGATCACGCCGGAGACGATCGTCAAGGGGATCTCGGACATCGCCGAGTTCCTGCAGTCCGAGTCGAAGGTCCCGCGCGGACGGCGGCGCCGGCGGACCACAGCCGACGGGATGCCGCCGGCCGAGATCGAGAAGGCGATCGTCGAGCTGGAGGAGGAGATGCTCGAGGCGGCCGAGGACCTGCGGTTCGAGTACGCGGCCAAGCTGCGGGACGAGATCCGTGACCTCAAGCGCGCGCTCGATGAGGCAGTCGCTGAGGGTCGCGCGCCGATCGGCTGACGTCTCACGCGCCTTGCGGGCGCAGCTGGATGCCGAGCGCAGCGGTGTGCCACGATTGATTGGCATTGCGATTGTTCGGGAAACGACCGGTACCGCTCAGCGACGAAGAACGTCAGGCTTCCGCGGTCGATCTCGAGCGCATCAGGCGCGGCGGGATCCCGCTCGTCGCCGAGCAGCGGCTGAAGGGCATCGCCACCGCGAGCTCGCCGGTCTTCAGCAGCGATCTGAGCTCCAAGGAGTACGCGATCGCGCAGGCCTCCGGTCTGGCGCCGATCGCGCAGATCATGGGCTCCTCGGTCGTCCAGCACGGCTGGCAGAACTACGGCTGGTCCTCGTATGGAGGAGGAATCCAGGAGATGGCGCCGTTCGCCGCCCCATGGAACCTGTCGCGTCAGCGCTCGTTCGACCGTCTGCGTCAGGAGGCTCAGTTTGCCGGTGCGGACGCGGTGATCGGAATCGAGATGACCACCAAGAGCTTTCTCGGAGAGCCGGGCACTGTCGAGTTCGCCGTGTTCGGCACAGCCGTCCGTGAGACGACACTCGCGCCGCATGGGTCTGGCCGTTCCGGGCCGCGGATGTGCGCCCTCTCTGCTCAGGACGTCGACAAGCTGCGGCGTATCGGCGCCGAGACGTTGGGCGTCATCGGTCACACCTCCGTGGTGGTCGTGGCGCTCAGCATGCAGGGCAATCAGATGATGAGCACGTGGTGGGGCAACCAGGAACTGATCGAGGTCACGGAGGGCGTCTACGCGGCCCGTCATCTCGCGATGAATGAGGTGCTCCGTCAGGCGGGCGAGGCCGGGGCCAATGACATGGTGATCTCCACGCTCACTCACACCATCGATCACCACGAGTACGAGGGCCTCGGCTATCGCCAGCACTACTTCATCGTCTCGATGCACGTGTTGGGCACCGCGATTGCACTCGGCGCGCACGAGCCCCATCCGGCCCCGCTGGGGTTACCGGTGATGTCGATCAACCTTGGCGCGTAATCCGCACCAGTTCAGGAGACCCGATGAGCACATACGACCCGACCAGCACCGAAGGACTCGCCGAGCACGCCAGCGAGCGACTGCAGATGAACGCCCGCGGGCTGTTCACGTCTGACCTCTCCGTGAACGAATATCTGTGCGTGGAGCAGGCCGGCTTTGAGCCGGTCGGCCTGGTGGTGGGCTCGAGCATCTACCACATCGGTTTTCAGCAGGCCAACTGGAAGGCGAGCCAGGAGATGGGCGTGCTCACCCAAGCGATGTACTCGGCCCGCGAGCTCGCGATGACGCGCATGGAGGAAGAAGCCGACCAGCTGGGCGCCGATGGCATCGTCGGGGTCCGTCTCGAGATCGGGCGCTACGAATGGGGTGCCGACATGGCGGAGTTCATCGCCATCGGCACGGCGGTCAAGCACAAGGGTGGCAAGGTCCACCGGGCGCCCAACGGGCGCCCGTTCACTTCCGACCTCAGCGGGCAGGCGTTCTGGACCCTAATGCAGACCGGCAAGCGCCCCGTCGGAATGGTCATGGGCAACTGCGTGTACCACGTCGCTCACCGAGGCATGATGCAATCGATGCGCCAGACGGGTCAGAACGTCGAGCTCGAGCAGTACACACAAGCCTTGTACGACGCGCGCGAACTGGCGATGGAACGGATGCAGAAGGAGGCCGAAGCAATCGGAGACGGCGTCCTGGGGATCGTGGAGGTCAAGCTCAACGACAACAACCACGGCTGGGGTAGCCACGTAATCGAGTTCTTCGCTCTGGGCACCGCCGTGGTGCCCAACGAGCATGCCGAACCGGGACAGCAATTGCCCGCCATCACGCCGGTCCTCGACATCAACGACTGACCCCACCGCAGCGGAACCGTTCGACTCACCGTTAGGTACCCTGCCGTGGCGTCCGCCCAATACCGCTTAGACGGAGTTGCCGATCGTGGCACTTGATCGAGAGAGCATCGAGAAGCAGGACTTTCCGATGTCCCGCCGCGGGTATGACCCCGAGGCCGTCGACGCGCATCTGAGCGCCGTCGCCGCCGAGGTCGAGGAGCTTAGCCGGACCGTCCGGCGCGGCGGTTCGACGCTAGCCGGGGCGGCCAGCGATCAGGTCCGGGCGATCGTCGAGGCCGCGGAGGCGACAGCGGCGCAGATCCG
>DATKFF010000076.1:0-4916 GCA_035511595.1 Solirubrobacteraceae bacterium
CGTCGGCTGCGTCGTGGTCGAGCGTCGCGACGCCCACGCTCGCCCGCAGCGGCGCGCCACGCCAGGAGCCCGCTGCCCGGACCGCGGCCGCGAGGACCGCTCCGAGCCGCTCGGCGTCGCGGCGATCGGCGCCCGGCGCGATCACCCACGCGCGTCCTGCGCCCTCGCCGATCACCTGATCGCCCGCACCGACCGCGCCGCGGACGGCGCCCACCAGCCGCCCGAACACGACCGCGGCGTCCTCCTCAGGTTCGACCGCCAGCACGCGGCCGGTGTCGTCGAGCTCGACCAGCAACAGGGAAAGCGCGGCGCCGTCGCGGCGCGTCCGTGCCACCGCCGCGGCGATCGCATCGGGCAAAGCGGGACCCGCGGGGCCGGCCAGCCGTCGCAGTGCGGCGCCGCGCGTGAGCTCGCTGACGACCGCCAGGCGCTCGGCGAGCTCGGCGACGAGCGAACCGTCCTGGTTGCCAAGCGCGCTGAGCGCCGCGCTCCACAGGACCGCGCGGAGCGCGTCGACCGCCCGAGACGCCTCCTCCGCGGTCTGCGCCCCGGCCAGCTCGGCGGTCCGCGCGACCAGCGCCTCGAGCTCGCCGCCGGGCGCGATCCGCGCAAGCTCGGCGTCGGAGGTGAGCGCATGCGCGAGCGCCGCGCAGATCCGCGGCCCGGTGTCAGTCAGCTCGCCGGTGGCGATCGACGCGGCCCGGGCGAGCGGCTCCTGCTCGACCAGCGCCATCAGCCAGCCCTTGGCCAGGTCCTCGGCGCGGGCCGCCAGCTCGGCGACGGGCGCGTCGGCGACCGGCCGTGCCGGTCGTCGGCGTGGTGGCGTGGGGAGCATCGCCCGCCTTGTACCAGCCGTCGCGGTCGTCCCGCGATCGCCGGCCCGCGACAATGTCCTCGTGGCAGCCGAGCTGATCACGATCGCCGAGGCGCGTGAGCGGGTGCTTGCTGCCGTGCGTCGGCTCGAGCCCGAGCGGATCGCGATCGCCGAGGCGCTCGATCGGGTGCTCGCCGCCGAGCTCGAGGCGGCCGGCGACGTCCCGCCGTTTGACTCCTCGGCGATGGACGGGTACGCGGTCGCCCCCGGTCCCGCCGGGCGCACGCTGGCCGTCGTCGGCGAGTCGCGCGCGGGCGCGCCGAGCGACCACCCCCTCGCGGACGGCGAGGCGATCCGGATATCGACCGGCGCGGCGGTGCCGCCGGGCGTCGTCGCGGTGATCCCCCAGGAGCAGGTCGAGGCGCGCGACGGCGCGGTCGTGATCGGCACGGCGGTCACGCAGGGTGACCACGTCCGCCCGGCCGGCGAGGTGATGCGGGCCGGTGCGGTGGTGCTGGCTCCCGGCACGAGGCTCGGCCCGGGCGAGCTCGCCGCGGCGATTGCGGCCGGCGCGGGCGAGCTGACAGTCGCCCGGCGCCCGGTCGTGCGCGTGCTGTGCACGGGGGATGAGCTCCGCGAACCGGGCAGCCCACTCGCGCCCGGGCAGATCCACAACTCAAACGGACCGATGCTGGTCGCGCTGGCCAAACACTCAGGCGCGCTGACCTCCCCGGCCGAGCTGCTGGCCGACGACCGCGTCGCCACCGAAGCCGGCCTCGCGTCCGCGCTCGCCGGTGCCGACGTGGTGATCGTCTCAGGCGGCGTGTCCGTCGGTCCGCACGATCACGTCAAGCCGGCGCTCGCGAGCCTCGGCGTCGAAGAGCGGTTCTGGGGCGTCGCGCTCCAGCCTGGCAAGCCGACCTGGTTCGGGACCAGGGAGCACGTGCTGGTGTTCGGGCTCCCGGGCAACCCGGTGTCCGCGGCGGTTACCTTCTCGCTGTTCGCGGCACCCGCGCTCGCGGCACTGCAGGGCGCGGCCGTGCCGATGACGACCACAGGCGACGCCGTCCTCGGGACCTCGGTTCGCCGCAATACGCGCCGCGAGCAGGCGATCCGCGTCCGGCTCGAGCGCCGCGACGGCAGCACGATCGCGATCCCCAACGGCGCGCAGGACTCGCACGCGCTCACCTCGCTGCTGGGCGCTGACGCGCTGGCGCTGATTCCGCGCGGCGACGGCGAGCTGCAGGCGGGGACGACGGTCGCGCTCGCCCCACTCCCGGGCTGAGCACCGCAGCCGGGGCCACGCCCGTCTGGCTTACGCGCTTCATACCGCGACCCGCCAGAATCAGCTACGTGTCCGAGGTGCTCTATGCGCTGCTGGCGCTGCTCCTCGCGATCTTCGCGGTCCGCGAGCGTGCGCGACGCCGCAGGCCCGCGACGGCGGCGATCATCTCACCGCCCCGCTCCACCGTGATCGCTCGGGACGGCGCCGTTCGCTCCATACAGGCGGCCGAGCTGAAGCTCGAGCACAAGCAGCTCGAACAGCTGTGGACGCCCGAGAACCTGGAGAACCTGGCGCGGACCTACTGGCGGTTCCTGACCCGCGTCACGCTCGGGCTGATCAGGGTCAGATACGCGGCCGACGAGCGCTCGATCATGCTGCTCGGCCGACCGCTCACGCTGCTTCGCTTCGGCGGCCCGGAGTACCTCGTCGAGAGCGGGCACGGGAAGGTCGTGTGGCGGATCCGCGACGGGCTTCTTGTCGCTCGCTCGGGCCGGGGCTGCGGCTTCCTGGCGCTCGACGTCCGTCGCCTCGGGGACTGTGAGGAGAGCGGGCGGGCCCGTCTCCGGATCGAGGTCGAGGTCGCCAACTTCTATCCCGCGATCGCGGTCGGCTTCAGCACCCCGGTGTACGAGGCCACCCAGAACGTGATCCACATCCTCGTCACGCACGCGTTCCTGCGCTCGCTGGCAAACCTGGACCTGGCGACCTCGAAGGTCAGGCGCTTCAGGAACGGTCAGCCGTAGCGGACGCCGGTCAGCGCGCGCAGCTTGGCCCGGTCGTGGCGGGCGGAGATCCGCCGCACCGTGCCCGAGCGAGATCGCATCACGAGCGACTCCGTGGTGGCCCCTTGGTCGCCCTGATACCGAACGCCCTGAAGCACGTCGCCGTCGGTCACGCCGGTGGCCGAGAAGAACACGTCCTCGCCGCGCACCAGGTCGTCGGCCGTCAGGACCTTCGCCAGGTCGTAGCCGGCGTCGACGGCGGCCCGGCGTTCGTCGTCGTCGCGTGGCCACAGGCGACCGAGCAGCTGGCCGCCGATGCATTTGATCGCGGCGGCCGAGATCACGCCCTCGGGCGTGCCGCCGATCCCCCACAGCAGGTCGACCGGTGAGTTCTCGCTGACCGAAAGCATCGAGGCCGCGACGTCGCCGTCTGTGATCAGCCGCACGCGGGCGCCCGCCTCGCGCACCTGGCGCATCGCCTCGTGGTGGCGCTCGCGGTCGAGCATCACGACCATCACGTCGCGGATGTCGACCCCCTTGCGCTGGGCGACGAGCTGCAGCGTCTCGGGTAGCGGACGGTCGAGGTCGAGCAGGTCGGCGATCTCCGGACCGCCGGCGATCTTCTCCATGTACACGATCGGCCCCGGGTCGAACATCGCGCCCCGCTCGGCCAGCGCGATCACCGCGATCGCGTTTGGCATCCCCAGTGCCGTCAGCCGCGTGCCGTCCAGCGGATCGACCGCCACGTCCACCTGCGGGAGGCTTCCGTCGCCGATCTGCTCGCCGTTGTAGAGCATCGGCGCCTCGTCCTTCTCCCCCTCGCCGATCACCACGATGCCGTCCATCGAGACGGTATCGAGCACGTTGCGCATGGCATCGACGGCGGCCTGATCGGCCCCTTCCTTGTCGCCACGGCCCACCATCCGCGCGGCCGCCAGCGCGGCGGCCTCGGTCACCCGCACGAGCTCGAGCGCGAGGTTGCGGTCCGGCCGGTTGTGGGTCCGGTCGCTCACAGCACCCCCGGGGGCTTGCGCCGCGGCGCGCTCTCCTGCGCGCGCCAGACCGACCCCGCC
The DNA here is from genome assembly GCA_035511595.1 of Solirubrobacteraceae bacterium. GTDB lineage: Bacteria > Actinomycetota > Thermoleophilia > Solirubrobacterales > Solirubrobacteraceae > Palsa-465. The sequence goes on from DATKFF010000076.1 coordinate 3,895, forward strand.
AGGATCAGCAGTGAGCCCACCAGCGCGACCCACCAACCGAAGTCGAGGCCGATCTCCTCATTCGGGGAGCCGGGCTTGTCGATCACGCCGCGGAAGAACGTGAGCACCAGCGCGATCACCGCGACGATCGCCGTCACCTCGCCGCGCGGCCAGGCGAGCGAGTGACCGCGAACGACGATCCAGGCGAGCACCGCCGGCGCGAGCGCGGCGGCCAGCAGCGCGTAGCGCGCGGCGGACAGCGAGTGCCATCCGGAGCACGAGGTGTTGGGCCCGTGACAGCCGTTCAGGCGCGCGAACCCGTTCCCCAGCGAATACCACGCCAGCAGCAGGGAGAGTCCGAGTATGGCGCCGCCTGCGATCGAGATCAGCTCGCCGCGGTTGAGGGCCTTGAGGTCCACTGGGAGCGGCAGACTAGCCACTTTGCCCGGGCCCGGCGGAGGGTCGCGTGGGCGCCGGCGCGGTCCGGGACAGCTGCTAGGTTCGCCCTGGAGGTGGAGTTCCGTCAGCTGATCCCCCAGCCCGGCTCAGTCGAGATCGCCGACCTGTTTGCGGCGTTCGAGCTCGGCGACCGCGCCGGCGAGGAGCGGCCATACACGCTCGCTAACTTCATCTCGAGCGCCGATGGCCGAGCGGCGTTCAACGGCCGCTCTGGCCCGCTCAGCGACAAGGCCGACCGGGAGCTGTTTCACCGCCTGCGTGAGCAGGTCGACGGGGTGCTGGTCGGCACCGGCACCCTCCGCGCGGAGCGCTATGGCCGGCTGACCAAGGACCCCGAGCGCCGGCGGCGGCGGGTCGACGCGGGCCGCGCCGCCGAGCCGCTGGCGTGCGTCGTCACCCGCAGCGGCGAGGTTCCGCTTGAGGCGCCGCTGTTCTCCGAGCCCGAGGCGCGGATCGTCCTGTTCAGCCCGCTGGAGATCGATCTGTCCGGGTGCACCGCGCAGATCGAGCTCATCCGGATCGATCGCGGCGAGCTCACGCTGACCACCGTCCTGAGGCGGCTGCGAACCGACTTCGGGATCCGG
>DATKFF010000077.1:0-5267 GCA_035511595.1 Solirubrobacteraceae bacterium
GCGTGGTTGTCGGTGATCGTCGAGTTGATGATGTTCAGGTCGTTTCCGCCACGGTGGTCGATCCCGCCGCCGTAGCCGGTGAGCTCGTCTCCCAGCGCGGCGGCGAGCTTGGGCTGCTGCACGTAGCTCTGATCCGGGAGAGGCAGCAGCCGGTTGTCGGTGATCGTCGAATTGATCAGCTCGCCGCCGGAGTCGAACCGGATCCCGCCCGCTTCGTACGCGGTGTTATGAGCGATCAGGCTGTCGGTAATCGTGATGTAGCTGCCGGGGATGCTGAAGACCGCGCCGCCGCCGTCGGCGTTGTTGCGGACCATTGAGACACGGTCCAGGGTGAGAGTCCCGGTGTTGTAGATCCCACCGCCCATGTCGATCTCCCTGGATGTCCCGCCCCCGGTTGCGTCGCCGCCCGTGATCGTGAGATCGCTGATCGAGGCCGTCGCGTTGTTGGCGATCGAGAACACGCGGTCCAGACCACCGCCATCGATGACCGTCTGCCGCGGGCCGGCGCCGCGAACGGTGAGCGTGCCGGTGACGTCGAGATCCCCGGCGCCAGCGTCGTCCTGACCGGCGAAGCCGGCCTCGGTCGCGGGCGGGATCGTGAGGCGGTAGTGGCCGCCAGGGACCAGGATCGTGTTCGCACCGCCGTCGGCGTTGGCCTCCTGGACGGCCGCGCGCAGCGTGCACGTAGCCGCCGCCGTGATGCATAGATGGTCGCCGACCTTGGCGTCCGGCTGGTCGGCCGTCGAGTTGACCACGAACGACGCAGCGCTGGCCGCCGGAGCGCCCGCAGCTGCCAGGCCGATCGTCGCCGTCGCCAAGACCGCCGCGCCACGTCCGCGCCGCACCACCGCCATGCCCGCCTCCCTCATCGCAAACCTCTCTCCCGCCGCTTAGGACTGCGCTCGGAAACCCTGCAGTTTCCGGTGGGGACCATACCGTTTCTGTGGCTATGATGCGCCGATGGCGGTGACCACCACCGAAGGCGATCGGCGAGCATCGATCTTCGCGCCGACGATCCCCGGCCTGCCGAGCGGGTACACCGGTCTACCGCGAGAGCTGGTCGAAGCCTCGCAACGCCAGCGGCTCCTGCACGGGGTCACCGTGGCGATCGCCGAGAAGGGCTACGGCCCCACCACGATCGTCGACATCACCGCCCGGGCCGGCGTCTCCAAGAAGACCTTCTACGAGCACTTCCCGGACAAGCTCGCCTGCTTTCTCGCCGCTCACGACGTCGGCAGTCGGGCGATGCTCGACGCGGTCACCGATGCGTCTCGCCGTGCGCTCCACGACGGCGCGGACCCGGTCGAACAGCTCCGTCGCGCAAACGGGGCCTACCTCACGTTCCTGATCCAAGAAGAGCCCTACGCGCGAACGTTCTTTCTGGAGACGCTCGCCGCCGGCCCGGCCGCGATCGCTCGGTATCGCCACTGCCGTGAGGGCTTCGTGTCCAGCCTGCGCGCGTGGCACGGGCACGCCCGCCGGCAGCGCCCCGAGTGGCCGCCGGCGACTGATTTCGCATACGAAGCCGCGATGGGCGCAGCCCACGAGCTTGCCCTGGCGCGGATCGCGACCGGCCGCACCGCCGAGCTCGCCAGCCTCGAGGACGAGCTGCTCGAGATCCAGCTCGCGATCCTGCGCGTTCCGGCGGGCACTTAGGTCTTCGTGCCGGCGATCAGCCGTTCGCGGTCAAACAGCGCCGACACGACCCTCCAGCCGAGGCGATCGAGGGCTACGAGCACGATCCCGAGGCCGAGCGCGAGGCCGAGCGTCGCGTGGATCACGTTGAACGAGATCAGGGCGACGAGAATGACCGTCGGCAGGCTCGCGAGAGTGCTGAGCTGCTGCGCTGCCCGGATGTCGCTGGTCCGAGTCGAAATGGCCATCGCCACCCAGATCGACCATGTAGCCAGCAGCGGCGTGAACAGCACCTGGGCGAGCAGATCCGGGCCGCGCAGAACGGCGGACACCACCGGGGGCTGCGCGAATATGGCGATGCTCGCGACGGCTGCGCCGAACACCACGTAGGAGACCGCGAGGGCGGGCGCGAGCACCGCCAGCGCCTTGCCGAGGATGAGCTCCTCGCGGCGGATCGGGGTCGTGAGCACCGGCTCGAGCGTTCCCTGCTGGCGTTCGCCGACGACCGAAGCGGCGGCGAGCAGGGTCGGGACGAGTGCGGGAATGCCCAACATGTACAGCAGCGTGTGCGAGTGCAGCAGCGTGTCCGCCGATGCCGCAGGCAGATTGAAGATCCGGACCAGGGGCTCGATCAGGAAGACGCTCGGAACGATCGCCATCGTGATCACGACCGCGCGGTTGCGGCGGTATTCCCGAAGCTCCTTGCGGTACATCGCGCGGACCCGCGTTGCGCTCACGCTCGCCTCGCGTTCAGTTCCACGTCCTCGTCGATCAGCTCCAGGTAGACGTCCTGGAGCGAGTGCTGCGATTCGGCGATCGAGAGGACGTCGGCCTCCGCCGCAACGAGCGCGCGAGTGACGGCGGGCGCGACGAGCCGCGTATCGGACACCGTCAACACGTACTCACCGTCGCCATCCTGGTGCCACCCTTCCACGCCGTGGAGGCGGTCGAACACCGCTCCGGGATCCTCAAGCGGGGCGAGCGTCCTGACAGTGAGTGTCTTCGCGAACAGTTGCTCGCGAAGCTCGGCAGGGCGACCGATCATCCGTAGGGTCGTGTTCAGGATCGCGACGCGGTCACATACGCGCTCGGCCTCATCGAGGCGGTGTGTGGTCAGGAAGATCGTGACGCCGCGCTGGCGAAGTCCCTCGATCAGCTCCTCGACATCGCGGGCGGCAACGGGGTCAAGCCCTGACGTCGGTTCGTCTAGGAACAGCACCTCTGGGTCGCTGATCAGCGCCCTCGCCAGCGCGACCCGCTGCCGGAGTCCTTTCGACAGCGCGCCGCAGAGATCATCGGCGCGGTCGGCGAGGTTGACCGCCTGCAGCGCGCGGGCGATGCGGGCGCGCGGGTCCGGCGCCTCGTACAGGTCCGCGAAGCACTCGAGATTCTCGGACACCGTGAGCCGCAGGTAGAGGCCAGGCGACTCGGGCATGATCGCGATCCGGCGGCGGATCTCCACCCCGTTGTCCGGCCCGAGCGGTACGCCCGCGACCGTCGCCGAGCCCGACGTCGGGGCGAGCAGCGTGCCCAGCGTCCGCACGGTCGTCGTCTTGCCGGCGCCGTTCGGCCCCAGGAACCCGAACACCTCGCCGTAGCCGACCTCGAAGGAGACGTCCTGAAAGGCGACGCGGTCGCCGAAGCGCTTGGTCAGGTGCTCCACGACCAGAGCCGGGGCGCCGTGCTCCGCGACGGGAGCGGCCACCGCAGCCTTATCGCCGGGAAGCGCTTGTCCGGGCATCGCCAGATGCGGTCGAGGATCCCCGGCGGCTCGCCGAGCGACTGGCGTCATCCAGCTCCGGGACGTCAGAGACGGGTCGGGCCTTTCGTTGAGGCAGGCGTCCGGCGCGGCGGGCCTGGTCGGTGAGCAGGTACTCGATCTGGCCGTTGATGCTGCGCAGGTCGTCATCGGCCCAGCGCCGGAGCGCTTCGAACAGGCGCGGATCGAGCCGGAGCAGGAAGCGCTTGCTATCGGCCATCTCGAGCGCCTCTCAGGTGTAGAGGGAGCCGGTGTTGAGCACCGGCGTCGGTGAATGGTCGCCTGAGAGCACGACCATCAGGTTGGCGACCATCGCCGCCTTGCGCTCCGGGTCGAGCTCGACCAAGTCTGAGTCCGCCAGCTGCGCGAGCGCCATCTGCACCAGGCCGACCGCGCCGGTCACCATCGTCCTGCGCGCGGCGAGGATCGCCTCGGCCTGCTGGCGGCGGAGCATCACCTCGGCGATCTCCGGCGCATACGCGAGATGTGTCAGTCGCGTCTCCAGCACCTCGACCCCGGCCGGCTCCAGACGCGCCTGCAGCTCATTCTGAAGCCCGTCCCGTACCTCGTCAGCGTTCCCGCGCAACGAGATCGCACCGTGGTCGTAGTCGTCGTAGGGGTACTCGTTGGCGAGATGACGGAGGGCCGTCTCGCTCTGCACCGCGACGAACTGTTCGAAGTCCTCGACGTCGAACACCGCCTTCGCCGTATCGAACACGCGCCAAACGACGACCCCGGCGATCTCGATCGGGTTGCCGCTCGCGTCGTTGACCTTGATCCGCTCGCTCTGGAAGTTGCGCACGCGGAGCGAGACGCTCTGGCGCCAGATGATCGTGAACGGATTCACCCACCACAGCCGGGCCTCCGTCACCGTTCCGACGTAGCGGCCAAACAGGATCAGCACGCGTGACTCGTTGGGTTGCACGACCACGAAGCCGAGTCCGACGATCACAAGCGCGACCGTCACCGCGCCCGCCGCGATCCGTGCGCCGGAGCTGAGCCCGCCCACGCCGAGCGCGACCAGCAGGCCGGCCAGCGCGACCACGGCGCAAGTCACGGCCACCGCGGCAGGGCAGGCAAACGCCGCCGCCGGCTGCTGCTCGTGCGTCCCGGGAGGCGTGCGAGCCCCGGGTTTCAGCGTCTCGTCGGTGGCGCCGCTGCGTGATATCACATTTATATTGTTGCAATAGAGGGGGACGTCCGCAAGCGCGTGCCAACGAGCGCAGGAGTTGGTGCGCGGCGACCCGGTTGATCTAGGACTTCAGCTGGGGCGCGCCGCGCGGTCTTGGCCGAGGACGGCGGCGAGGTCATCGGCGATCGCGTGCGCCCCGTGAAGGTCGACGTCGGGGTGCGTCGTTCGTAGGGCGATCACCGTCGCGCCGGCGGCCCGGCCGGCGTCGATCCCCGCCGGGGAGTCCTCGAGCACGAGGCTGCGCGCCGGGTCGACTCCCAGGCGCCGCGCGCCGATCAGGAAGCACGCCGGATCCGGCTTGCCCCGCTCCAGCCCGTCCGAGGAAACGAGAATCCGGGGGATCGGAAGCTCAGCGGCGCGTAGGCGGGCCAATGCCAGCGCGGTCGAGCACGACGTGACGATCGCGATCGGGCGGTCGAGTGTCAGCAGCTGCGCAGCCCCCGGGAGCGCCACGACTCCGTCGGTGTCGTGCACCTCCCTGCGCTCGACGGCGGCCGCCTCGGCGTCCTGGTCGGCGTCCGGGACCAGGAGCCGGATCGTCTCACTCGAAGGGCGACCCTGCGCGAGGCGATGGACCTCCTCGCGGTCCAGGCCATGCCTGGCGGCGAACTCGTCCCAGGCACGACGGACGGGCGCGCTCGAGTCGACCAGCGTGCCGTCGAGGTCGACCAGCACCGCCTC
>DATKFF010000078.1:0-5584 GCA_035511595.1 Solirubrobacteraceae bacterium
GCTCGTTCAGCTTGCCGGCGCCGAGGTAGGTGTTCGGGTGGGGGTGCTCCAGGTGCTGGATCATTTCCCCCACTCCCGCGACGCCGGCGGTTCGCAGCAGCTCCCGGAGCTCCGTGAGATCGTCGGCCCCGTGATCGGATAGCGCCGCGATCAGGTACGCCCGCTGCCGCGCCCGGCCCTGGGCCCGCCCGTTCTCCGATGATGAATTCGACGCTTTCGAGCGTCCGTTCCGACTACGTTGCACTGGCGTTGATGGTAGCTGCGGCTACAGACTCCGAAGGCGCTCAACGGCTTCCAGCAGGCGGTCATCCGGCGTTGTCAGCGAGATCCGGAAGAAGCCTGCGCCGCTCGGTCCGTAGGCATCGCCCGGAGAGACGACGACCGCCGCCTGCTCGAGCACGTGCTCGCTGTACTCGGCGGCGGACGCGAACCCATCCGGAATCGGAGCCCAGACGTAGATCGTCCCCTTCGGGCGGCTGACCTCGACTCCCGCCTGGGCGAGCGCGTCGCAGACGAGGTCCCGCCGGCGCTGGTAGAGCTCGTTCATCCCGCGCACGTGGACGTCGAGCTCGGGGCCGAGCGCCGTGGCGCCGGCCAGCTGAACGGCCTCGAACAGCCCGGAGTCGATGTTCGACTTCAACCGCCAGTAGTGCGCGATCGCTTCGGCGTTGCCGACGATCGCCGCGCACCGCCAGCCCGTCATGTTGTAACCCTTGGACAACGAGAAGACCTCGACCCCCACCTCCTTGGCGCCGGGGGTCTGCAGGAACGACGGCGCAACGTACCCGTCGAACGTGGTCTCGCTGTAAGCGTTGTCGTGGACCGCCAGGATCTGGTGCTCGCCGGCGAGCTCGACGACACGCTCGAACAGCCCGTCGGGGACGATCGCACCGGTCGGGTTGTTGGGGTAGTTGAGATACAGCAGCCGGGCGCGATCGAGCGTCTCCGGCGGGATCGCATCGAGGTCGGGAGCGAACCCGCGCTCCGGCAGGAGGGGCATCAGCGCCGGCTCGGCCCCGACCAGCAACGGGCCGCCCGTGTAGACCGGGTACCCCGGGTCGGAGGCGAGCGCCACGTCACCAGGATCGAGGAACGCGAGGTTCAGGTTGAAGATGCACTCCTTGGCGCCGATCGCCGGCATCACCTCGGTCTCAGCGTCAAGTTCGACGCCGAAGCGCCGCGCGTAGAACGTCGCCACCGCCTCTCGGAACTCCTGGCGTCCTCGGTTGGTCGGGTAGGAGTGCGTCGAGGGATCGGCGACGGCGCGCTGGGCGGCGGCGACGATCGGCTCGAACGTCGGCAGATCGGGATCGCCGATCCCGAGGCTGATCACGTCGATTCCCGCCGCCCGCTTGGCGGCGATCTTCTTCTCGAGCTCGGCGAACAGGTACGGCGGGATCAGCTCGAGGCGCCTACTCGATCGCATGAAGCTCCCTGACGAAATCCTCCGACATGGTCCCCTTGTACACGGGGACGGCCCAGCCGGTCAGGTTGATGTGCAGGTCCTCCCCCACCTCGACCTCGAGCTCGCCCCCGTCGAGTACGGCGGTGACCGGCGACTCGCCCCCCTGGAGCACGTACGTGACAGCCGCGCCGGTGGCGCCGGTGCCGCTCGCGGATGTCTCCCCCGCTCCGCGTTCGAACACCCGCACGCGGATCCGTCCCGGCGTCAGCACGGCGAACCAGGAGACGTTCGTTCGGTTGGGAAACAGCGGGTGGTGCTCGATCCCAGGGCCAATCGACTGCAGGTCCAGAGCGTCAAGCTCCTCCTCGCCGGCGACGCGGATGGAGCACTGCGGGTTTCCGACCTGGACGTGCTGGAAGCGCCAGCTCCGTTCACCAGCGCGCAGCTCGCCGACGCCGTCCTCGGAGCCGGACGGGTAGTCGTCACTTCGTAGCCGCGCGCGGCCCATGTCGACCGTGCAGGTCGTGGTTGAGGTGATCCGCGGCCGCAGCTCGCCGGCCGCGGTCTGGATCGAGAACGTGTCGTTCTCCGTCCACCCGCGCATGCGCATGTAAAGAACCGCCTCGCGGGCGCCGTTGCCGGACACCTCGGCCTCGGAGCCGTCCGGGTTGAAGATCCGCAGCCGCGCGAGGTAGCCGGGCTCGTCCGGATCGGAGAGGAGCAGCACCCCGTCTGAGCAAAGGCCCGTCCGCGGTGCGCAGATCGCCCGGACCCGGGCGGGGGTCAGCTCGAACGGCAGCTTGGCCGCCTCGATGATCACGTAGTCGTTGCCGAGCGCCTGCCACTTCTCGAATTCCACGGCGGGGCAGTGTATGGATTACCGTCGCCCCCTCGATGGGTCGCGGGATTCAGTCGCTGGGCGTGCGTCAGACGCGGACGGTGCTCGCGCTGCTCGGAGCGGTGTGCCTGCTGTCGTTCGTGGCCCGCGCGGCCTGGCTGTCGGAACCGTGTCACGCCCCGTGCCGTAGCGCCTCGGACCACGTGCTGATCTTCGACGAGCGCTATTACGTCAACGCGGCAAGGGTGATCGCCGGAATCGAGCCCCCCGCTGGGGCTCCATACGCGGGCAGCCCGCTCGGCGACGACCCGAACGCCGAGCACCCGCAGCTCGTGAAACTGATCGTCGCCGGCTCGATCGAGCTATTCGGCGACGGGCCGTTCGCCTGGCGGCTCGGGAGCCTTCTGGCCGGCACGCTCGCGATCCTCGGAATGTTCGCGCTGGTCAGAGCGGCGGGCGGTGGCGCCTGGCCGGCGCTCGCGGCGGCGGCGCTGATGGCGGCGGACAACCTGATGATCGTGCACGGGCGGATCGCCACGCTCGACATCTACGTGGTGGCCGCGATGGTGTGGGGCGCCGCCTTTTACCTCCGCGGCCGCCCGCTCGTGGCGGGGGTCGTGATCGGCATCGGCCTGTGCGCGAAGCTCGTCGCAGGTTACGTCCTGATCGCGCTGCTCTTGCTCGAGTTGCTTCGGTGGCTGCGCGCGCGGCGTCGTCCCGTGGGCCCGCTGGCGCGGCTCGCGGGCTGCGTGACCGCGGCGGCCGGCGTGTTCGTCGGGCTGCTGGCGCTGTGTGACCGGATTGCCCCGCCGTATGACCCGGTTACCGGGAGGCTCGTCGCCGGCGGCGTGTTCGGCCACATCGGCCACATGCTGAGCTACGCCGCGCAGCAGACGAGCCCGCACGGCCCGCGTGGGATCGCCTCCTACCCGTGGGGCTGGCTGGTCGATTACAAGCCGATCGCGTATCTGAACGTCAATCCGGCCAGTCCCGCTCCCGGACTGACGAATGTCCACCCGGCGGTCCATTTCCTCGGCCTGATCAGCCCGCCGCTGCTGCTGCTGGCGCTGCCGGCGCTGGCTCTTGCCGGCCGCGCCGCGTTCCGGCGCCGCGGTGTTCCCGGCACGGATCTCCCCTTGCTCGCGGTCGCCTGGTTCGCGGGCACGTTTCTCCCGTTCGTCGTGCTGAGCCTGTTCTTCAGCCGGACCAGCTACATCTATTACATGGTGATCGTGATGCCGGGGCTGTACGCCGCGGTCGCCTGGCTGCTGCCCCGGCTTACGCGCTGGCCGCGGCTGACGCTGCTGTGGGCCCTCTGCGTGCTGGCGGCGGCGGTGATCGCGTATCCGTTCACTCCGCTTCCGTGACCCGCCGCTGAACGTCCCCCGCCCACCGTGCGAGCACGTCGTCCGCGACCTCGCCCGCGGAGCGATCGGTCGTGTCGAGCACCTCGACGGCGGCGAGCTTGCGCATCCACGTCAGCTGGCGCCTGGCGTAGTTGCGCGTGCGGCGCTTCATCGCGTCGACGTCGCCCGCCAGCAGCTCCTCGAAGCCGAGCGCCTTGCGCGCCGTGCTCGACGCGCCCGCGACGTTCGCCCGCCGGACCTCGTCCTCCGCCCCGGCGGCGAGCATCCGATCCACGCGGGCGTCGATCCGCGCGTACAGCTCGGGGCGCTCCATTACGAGCCCGACGAGCAGCGTCGGGTGTCGCACCTCGTCGGTCCACAGCTCCGACTCGGCGCCCGGTGGCTCGAGCTCACCGGCGTCCAGCAGCTCCAGCGCGCGCACGACCCGCTGACGGTCGGTCGGCTCGATCCCCGCCGCCGCCCACGGCGCGCGCTGGGCGAGCACCGCGTGCAGCGCGGCCGGACCGCGCAGCTCCAGCTCGTTGGTCCAGCGCTCGCGTAGCCCTTCCGGCGGCGGCGGCCTCAGACTCAGCTCGGTCAGCGCCGCACGCAGGTAAAGGCCGGTCCCGCCGACCACGATCGGACGGTCGCCGGCCGCCAGTAGCGCGTCGATCTCGGCATGCGCGAGCTCGGCGTACTGGCCGGCACTGAAAGAGGCGTCGACCGGGACAACCGACAGCAGCCGGTGCTCGAGTGCCGCCCGCTCGGCGGCGCTCGCAGCGCCTGTGATCGTCTCGAGTCCCTGGTAGACCTGCAGCGCGTCGGCCGACACCGCCACGGGGCGTTCCCCCAGCTCGCGCAGCCGGCGGGCGACCTCGATCGCCACTTCCGTCTTGCCGACTCCGGTGGGGCCGAACAGCGCGATCACGTCGGCGCGAGACATCGCCTGGAGTATCGTGGAGCGATGTCGCTCGTGGACTCGTTGAGCGATCGGCAGGGACGCTCGGGATGAGCGTCAGGGTCGGTGTCGCGATCTCCACCGTGGAGGCATCCTTCGACGCGGGGGCCGAGGCTGGACGCGCGGCCGCTCAGGCGCTCGACGGAGCCCCGGCGGATCTGGTCCTGGTGTTCGCCAGCGGCGACCACCTCGGCGCACCCGAGGCGGCGCTCGAGGCGGTTCACGCCACCGTTGAGCCTGAAACGCTCGTCGGCTGCGCCGCCGGCGGCGTACTCGGGTCCGGGCGCGAGCTCGAGAGTGGCACCGGCCTCGCCGTCTGGGCCGCTTCCTTCGGCGGTGACGGCCAGGCGACGCCGTTTCACGCGACGATCGAGGAGGCAGGGCTGGACGCCACGGTCGAAGGCCTGCCCCCGCTGGAGGGCGCCAGCGGCACGATCCTGCTGACCGACCCGTACTCGTTCCCCACCGACGCGGTGCTCGGCCTGATCGCCGAGCAGGCGCCGGGCGTGCCGGTGCTGGGGGCGATCGCGAGCGCGCACAGCGCGACGGGCCCGCTGTTCATCGACGGCGAGACCCACGAGCAGGGAGCGGTCGGGGTAAGCCTCGAGGGCGTCGAGATGTTGCCCTGCGTTTCGCAGGGAGCCGCGCCGCTTGGCCGCGAGCTGACGATCACCGCCGCGGAGGGCAACATCATCCACGAGCTTGCGGGCCGCCCGGCGCTTCAGACGGTCGAGCGGATCATCGCCGAGCTGTCGCCGCGCGAGCGCGGGCTGGTCGCGGGCGGCCTGCTGATCGGGATCGTGATCGACTCCGGCAAGCCTGACTACGAGCAGGGCGACTTCCTCGTCCGGGGCGTGCTGGGCGCCGACCCCGACAGCGGCAGCATCGCGGTCGGTGCCGCCGTCCGCAGCGGCCAGGTGGTCAGGCTTCACGCCCGCGACGCGCTGTCCGCCGACGAGGACCTCCGCCGTGCGCTGCGCCTCCAGGTCGAGGCGATGTCCGGCGGGACACCGGCCGGGGCACTGCTGTTCTCGTGT
>DATKFF010000079.1:0-7528 GCA_035511595.1 Solirubrobacteraceae bacterium
TCCTCGCAGAGGTGAGAGCCGAGGAATCCGGCGCCGCCGGTGACAACACTGGTGGGCATCGCGCGTGAATCTATCGTCCGGAGCGGTGGCGGCGCAGTAGATGGTCATCGCCGTGACGGATCGTGAGCTTCTCCGAGTCGAAGTGCTCGAGCAGCGCTTGGGCGAACTTCCGTGACGTTCCCAGCTCATCGCGGAGCGACGCGAGCGTGATCGCGCCGCCGTTTCGCTCGGCGAGCGCGATGACACGCGCGCGAATCTCGGCGAGCGAGTCGACGTGGTAGTGGAGATTCTTCGAGACGCGGACGGCGCGCCCGGCCCCACGCAGCGCGGCGAGATCCTGTGGGTCCAATTCGCTGTCGAGTGGCGGCTCCGGACCTGCTTGCTTGAGGCGTTGGTCAAGACCCACGGCACTCGTGGGCAACGGGCCGGGTGGACGGCGCGGACCTGAACCCGCCTCGTCCGGATGCCCACGGGCGCCGGTGCTCGTCTCATCGCCTTCCTCGTCTCCCCGCTCACCTCGAGCCAGTCGCTCGAGCCGGGCGAGCGTGTCTCGGCTCGGTCCATGCTTCCGCGGATGTGCGTCCAGCACGGTGCCGCCGCCGAGCGTGTCCGGTGGGGCGATCTGACGTACCACCACGCGATCACCTGACATCGGCACGAGCGGCTGCTCCAGTCTCAGCTGCCAGAACGGCCCTCCCAGCCACGCCAGCCGCGCGGGTGTCTCGCGCGTCCCGTGGTGGACCTGCACCCGGTCGCCGTGCTCGGGTTCCCGATCTCCAAACTCAAGCATGGCGTCGATCAGATACGTCGGACGCAGCTCGGCGCCGGCGGCGGTGAGCACCTCGCCGCGTTCGATCTCCGCGACGGCGACGCCCACGAGGTTGACCGCCACGCGCTGTCCTGCCGCGGCGCGGTCGGTTGGCTGATCGTGCACCTGGACCGCCCGCACGCGAGCGCGGCGGCCGCCTGGTAGCAGCACGAGCTCATCCCCGCGCCCGACTGTCCCGCTCCACAGCGTGCCGGTGACGACCGTGCCGGCGCCGCGGATCGTGAACACGCGGTCGACGTGAAGCCTGGGTGGCCCGGGTGCCGCCGCCCGGCTCCCTGCGGACCCCGCCACGCGCTCGATCGCTCCGCGCAGTTGCTCGAGGCCATCGCCGGTGCGTGACGAGACGGCGATCGCCTCGGCCCCGGGGAGGAGTTCGCCGGCTTCCAGGATCGCCGCCTCGGGGTCCGCCAGGTCGCTCTTCGTCACCGCCACCACGCCCGCATTGACGCCCAGCGCCTGCAGCACCTGGGCGTGCTCCCGGGTCTGCGGCATCACTCCGTCGTCGGCCGCGATCGTCATCAGATACAGGTCGATGCCGCTTGCGCCCGCGACCATCGTGCGGACGAACCGCTCGTGGCCGGGCGCGTCGATGACGGACAGCCGACGCCTCGACGGGAGCGTCAGACTCGCGTAGCCCAGCTCGATCGAGATCCCGCGCTTGCGCTCCTCCGGGAGCCGGTCGGTCTCGATCCCGGTGAGCGCGCGAATCAGCGCCGTCTTGCCGTGGTCGATGTGTCCGGCGGTGCCGAGCGTCAGAGGAGGCGGCGATGTCACGTTACGGGGTTGCCGCGGCGGGGTTGCTCAGAGCGGGCGCCGGACCCCTACCTCGTCGATGTGGAACAGAAGGTCGGCGGGATCCTCGTAGACGCGGAGCGCACCCGAGTAGATCAGCTCCTCACGGCCGTACCCGCCGGACAACAGCCCGATCCCGAGCGCGCGGGCACGCTGCGCCGCGAGCATGTCCCACACGCTGTCGCCCACCACCATGCTGTTGCGAATATCGACGCCGATCCGATCCGCTGCGGTCAGGAACAGATCGGGGTCCGGCTTTGCGTAGCGGACCTGGTCACGGGTGACGAGCGGCGTGTTCTGCGGGAGGCCCAGCAGGTCAAGCGCGAGCCTGGCGTAGCGCTCGACGCCGCTCGTCGCGATCGCCCACGGCACGCCGTGCTCGCTCATCGTCGCCAACAGGTCGGCCGCGCCCGGCAGCGCGCGCACCGTGTCGAACTGGCTGATGTATGCCTCGGCATGGAGGCTCGGCAGCCTTGCCAGCGTGTCGCGGTCGAGGTTCATCTCCAGCTCACGAGCGAGCGCCGTCACGAACAGGCCGCCGCTCATCCCAATCCGCCGGTGGATCTTCCAGATGGAGAGATTGATGCCGACGGCCTCGAGCGCCTGACTCCACGCCACGACGTGCTGGTAGACGCTGTCGATCAGCGTCCCGTCGAGGTCGAACAGGAATGCCGGCTGGCTGGGGCCGTCGGTGCTCACGGGGTCGTCGCCCGCACCGCCGAGGCGAGCGGCGAGACCTCTGCTTCGGTCAGCGTCCTCGGATCGAGGAGGACACGGCCGTCGTGGATCCGGGCGACCACAGGCGGGTCACCCGCCCGAAGGGCCCGAGTGATCGCGACCGGATCGGCGGCGCTCGCCAGTGCGACGGCTGGTCCCTCGAGCTCCAGCAATGGGAGCGCCCCGCCCCCGACCTTCGCCACGGCAGAGATGATCTCGGCATCCGGGCCGATCTCGGCGCACAGCCGCTCGGCGCGTTCGCGAAGCTCGTCTTCGCTCGCATCGAGCATCCTCAGGACCGGTATCTCCGCGCGGGCGCGCGCCGGGTCGCGGTAAAGCATCAGCGTCGCCTCGAGCGCCGCGAGCGAGAGCTTGTCGATCCGCATCGCGCGCGCGAGCGGATGCTCGCGGGCGGCCGCTACCGCGTCGGACCGGCCGACGATCAGGCCTGCCTGCGGCCCCCCCAGCAGCTTGTCGCCCGAGCAGCACACGAGCGCGGCCCCCGCGGCGATCGACCGCCCAAGCGAGGGCTCGTCGCCCAGCGCCGGGATTCCCACGGCGTCGGCCAGGACCCCGGACCCGACGTCGTCGATCACGGGCACCCCAAGCTCGCAGAGTGCCTCGATCGGCACGTCCTCGACGAACCCGAGCGCACGGAAGTTCGACGGGTGCACCCGGAGGATCGCGCCCACCTCGGGTTCGCCGAGCGCCTGCTTGTAGTCGCGCAGTCGCGTCCGGTTGGTCGTCCCGACCTCGATCATTCGCGCCCCCGATTGGGCGATCACGTCCGGGATCCGGAAGCCGCCGCCGATCTCGACCAGCTGCCCACGTGAGACGACGATCGCCCGGCCGGGGCCGGCGAGCGCCGCGGCGGCCAGCAGCACGGCGGCGGCGCCGTTGTTGACCACGATCGCCGCCTCGGCCCCGGTCAGCTCGCGCAGCAGCCCCTCCACGTGGATATGTCTGGAGCCGCGCTCCCCGCTTTCAAGATCCAGCTCGAGGTTGGCGTAGCCCTCGGCCGCCCGCGTGACGGCGTCCCGTGCGGACGCGGCGAGCGGGCTGCGGCCCAGGTTGGTGTGGACGATCACTCCGGTGGCGTTGATGACTCGCCGCAGCGACGGTCGCTCGAGCTGCGCGACCAGCTGCCGCGCGCGGTCGATCAGGTTCTCACGGTCGAGGTCCTCGCCGCCCAGCAGCGCCGCCCGATGCTCCTCGATTGCGCGTCGGGCGGCGTCCACCGCCAGCGGGTGGGGCGCGTCGAGCGTCGAGGCCAGCTCGTGGACGGCCGGGAGCCCTCTCAGGCGGTCGGAGGTGGTGTCGCTCCCGGAACCCATTCCCCCTCTTCTTTCTTCCAGATCGGCGCGCGCGCCTTGATCTCGTCGATCACCTCTCGGGCGCCGGCGAACGCCGCGTCCCGGTGTGGGGCGGAGACCGCGATCGCGACCGACGGCTCGGACAGCGGCACCGTGCCGACGCGATGCTCGGCGGCCGCGGCGCACAGCCCGTGGCGCTCGATCGCCCCGCGCACGATCTCCGCGATCTCACGCTCCGCCATCTCCACGTAGGCCTCGTATTCGAGCTCGGTCACCTCGCGGGTTACGCCGAGGAAGGCCGTGACCGCACCCGCCCGGGGATCCCGAACGCGTTCGACCAGCTCGTCGAGCACCAGCGGCTGGTCGGTGACGCGCACGTGGAGCGAGCCGATCGAACCGCCTGACACCGGCGGTATCAGCGCCACCTCGTCGCCGGCGTGCAGCGACACTGCGTCGTCGGCGTACTCCCGATTGACCGCCATGACGACGGGAACGCCGTCGGTGAGGTCGCCGAGGAGGGCGAGCGCGTCGCCCACGCGGGCACCGTCCGGAAGCTGCAGCTCGATCTCACTCGCGCCGGCGCGGTCACGCAGGGCTGCGAACAGACGCACGCGAACCTCCATCAGCGGAAGGCTAGTCGTTGCGCGCGCAGTGTTGGCGAAGGGTTAGAAGGTCTGGCGGCGACCGGTTTCTCGCCTATGCTGCCGCCCTCTTCTGGGAAAGGAGCTTTTTGTGACGCGTTCGTTCAGAAGCTGGTTTGCGGTTCCGGTCGTGCTGCTGTGCGTCGGTGCGATTGCGGCGTGCGGTAGCAGCAGCAGTTCGTCGTCGACGAGCGGGTCCTCGACGACGCAATCGACCTCGACGGCCGGGACCAAGGCGGCGAGCGTCGCGGCGCTCGTACCCGCATCGATCGAGTCCAAGGGCACGTTGACCGTCGCGGCCGACGCGAGCTACGCCCCGAACGAGTTCATCGGGTCCGACGGCCACACCGTAGTTGGGATGGACGCCGATCTGAGCAAGGCGCTCGGCGCACTGATGGGTCTGAAGGTGAGCGTCGTCAACGCGACCTTCGACACGATCATCCCCGGTCTCTCGGCAGGCAAGTACGACATGGGCGCCTCGTCGTTCACCGACACAAAGGCGCGCGAGAAGGTCGTCGTCTTCGTCGACTATTTCGAGGCCGGCACGTCGTTCTTCACCAAGTCCTCGGGCGGAACGTCGGTCACCGGGCTCGCTCAGCTCTGCGGCAAGACCGTCTCGGTCGAGAGCGGCACGACCGAGGAAACGGACGCCAAGGGCCAGAGCGCAACATGCGCGAAGGCCGGCAAGCCGAAGGTGAACGTGCTCGTGTTCCCGACGCAAACGGCCGCTAACCTCGCCCTCTCCAGCGGGCGTGCGCAGATCTCGATGGCCGACTCGCCGGTCGCCGCCTACCAGGTCAAGCAGTCGAACGGGACCTTCAAGCTCGTCGGTCAGCCGTATGGCACGGCACCGTACGGCCTGGCGCTCCCGAAGACGAGCGGGCTCGCTCCCGCCGTGCTCGCCGCGCTCAAGGAGCTAATGGCCAACGGTACCTATACGTCGATCCTGACGAAGTGGGGGATTCAGAGCGGCGCGATCCCTGCGTCGGCCGTCAAGATCAACGGCGCGACCAGCTGATCAACACGGGGCCGGCTCGCCCTGGGCGAGTCGGCCCTTTTTAATCCCAATCGGTGAGCACCTCCGAGCGCGCTCAACAGCCGAAGGAACGGCCCGAGGAGATCAAGGCCGTCCCGGTCCGCCGCCCGGGACGCTGGATCGCCGCGGCAGTGGTGCTGTTGTTTGCGGCCGCCGCGGTCAGGTCGATCGTCACCGCCAAGGGATTCGAGTGGCACGTCGTCGGCCACTACCTGTTCGACTCACGCGTGCTGCACGGGGTGTGGACGACGATCTACCTGACGGTCCTGAGCATGCTGATCGGGGTGGCCCTGGGGATCCTGGCCGCGGTGATGCGGCTATCGCCGAATCCGATCGTCTCGCGCGCGAGTTGGCTTTACATCTGGTTCTTCCGCGGTACTCCGCTCTTGGTGCAGGTTCTGTTCTGGTACAACATCGCGTCGCTCTTCCCGATCATCTCGCTCGGGATCCCATTCGGTCCGTCGTTAATCCACGAGCCGGCGAACTCGCTGGTCACGCCGCTCGTGGCGGGATTGCTGGCGCTTGGGCTGAACGAGGGCGCCTACATGGCCGAGATCGTGCGTGCGGGGATCATCTCGGTCGACGAGGGCCAGACCGATGCGGCGCAGTCGCTTGGTCTCAGCAGGCTGCAGACGATGCGTCGGATCGTGCTGCCACAGGCGATGCGGGTGATCATCCCGCCGACCGGCAACGAGACGATCTCGATGCTCAAGAACACCTCGCTGCTGTACGTGGCCGCGTTCACCGAGCTGACCTACTCGGTAACGCAGATCTACAACGTCAACTTCCAGACGATCCCGCTGCTGATCGTCGCGAGCATCTGGTACCTCGTGATGACGAGCGTGCTGTACGTCGGCCAGTACTTCATCGAGCGCCGCTACGGGCGCGGCTTCTCGCGCGCCCAGCAGGCGACGATGCGAGCGCGCTGGCTGGGCTTGGGCCGCGGTGGTACTGGAGGGGTCGAATGAGCCATCCGATGGTCAAGGCCGAGGACGTCCACAAGCGGTTCGGGCGACTCGAGGTCCTGAAGGGAATCGACCTCGAGGTCAACCGTGGCCAGGTGATGTGCATCCTCGGTCCGTCGGGCTCCGGGAAGTCCACCTTCCTGCGCTGCATCAACCACCTCGAGAAGATCAACTCGGGCCGGCTGTCGGTCGACGGCGAGCTGGTCGGCTACCGCGAGTCGGGGGGCAAGCTCCACGAGCTGCATGAGCGAGAGGTCGCGCGCAAGCGCGCGGAGATCGGGATGGTCTTCCAACACTTCAACCTGTTCCCGCACATGACCGCGCTTGAGAACGTCACGCTCGCGCCGGTCCGGGTGCTCAACGTCTCCCGCGGCGAGGCCCGCACGCGTGCCACCGAGCTCCTCAACCGCGTCGGCCTGGGCGACAAGCTCGATACCTACCCGGTCGCGCTCTCGGGCGGCCAGCAGCAGCGCGTCGCGATCGCCCGCGCGCTCGCGATGCAGCCGAAGCTGATGCTGTTCGACGAGCCGACCTCGGCGCTTGACCCCGAGCTGGTAGGAGACGTGCTCGACGCGATGCGCCAGCTCGCGACGGACGGGATGACGATGATCGTCGTCACCCACGAGATGGGCTTCGCGCGGGAGGTCGCCGACACGGTCGTGTTCATGGACGAGGGCGTCGTTGTCGAATCCGGGCGGCCCGACCAGGTGCTCGCCAACCCGCGGCAGGAGCGGACCAAGGAGTTCCTGTCGAAGGTTCTGTGAGGTACGCCGGGCAGCGGGCGCGCGGGTAACCTCCAGCCCATGGCCACCACCGGCGAGCACCGCACGATCGCCCCGATCGTCGGCCCTGACGATCCACGCCACTTCACCGACAGCGGGATCGAGATCAAGCAGCTCTACACCGACGAGGATTTGCCGGAAGCGCTGCCCGAGCGCCTCGGCGAGCCGGGCGAGTACCCGTACACGCGCGGGATTCACCGCGACATGTACCGCAAGCAGCTGTGGACGATGCGCCAGTACGCGGGCTACGCCAGCGCGAGGGAGTCAAACGAGCGCTACCACTACCTGCTCCAGCACGGATCGACGGGGCTCAGCATGGCGTTCGATCTCCCGACGCAGCTGGGCCTCGACACCGACGATCCCCGCTGTCTCGGCGAAGTCGGGCGCACCGGCGTCGCGATCGACACGATCGACGACATGCGGATCGCGTTCGACGGGATCCCGCTCGACCAG
>DATKFF010000080.1:0-3062 GCA_035511595.1 Solirubrobacteraceae bacterium
CGGCCACGCCGGGCTGGTGACCGGCACGCCCGGCGACTGGCATCTCCACGGCAGCCTCGAATCGCACCTTGAATCGCTGATCGAGCGGCCGGCCGAAGTGAGGCCGCAGACCCGGGGACGCCGGCCCCAGCCGGGCTCCACCCGCCGGATCGCGTGAGGGGACCCGCCGCGCCGACCCTGTCCCGCCCATCGACCGCCGAGCATGAGCCGGTCAACGTGCTCTGGCTCACAAGTGGCCTGGGATGCGACGGTGACTCGATTGCGCTGAGCGCGGCCAGCAACCCGAGCATCGAGGACCTGCTGCGCGGGTGCCTGCCCGGGATGCCGCCGATGATCCTCTACAACCCGGTGTTCGCATTCGAGACCGGCGAGGACTTCCTGACCGCTTGGCGGCGCGCCGCCGCCGGAAGGCTCGAGCGGTTCGTCCTCGTGCTCGAAGGGTCGGTCCCCAACGAGGAGATCAACGGCGACGGTCACTGGGCCGGGTTCGGCACCGACCCGGAAACGGGCCAGCCGATCCCGACATGCACATGGATCGACCGGCTCGCGCCGCGGGCGGCCGTCGTGATGGCGATCGGGACCTGCGCCGCGTACGGCGGCATCCCGGCGATGCGAAACAACCCCACCGGCGCGATGGGGCTGCGCGACTACCTCGGTCCCGCCTGGGTCTCGAGGCTCGGCGTCCCGGTGATCAACCTGCCCGGCTGCCCGGTCCAGCCCGACAACATCACCGAGACACTGCTGTGCCTGGTGCTCTACCTCGCCGGGATGGGTCCGGCGCCGGATCTCGACGAGCAGGGCCGCCCGACACGGATCTTCGGTCGCACCGTGCACGAGGGCTGCGACCGCGCGGGTATGGCCGAGCAGGGTCAGTTCTCAGATGCCCACGGCGACGGTCGCTGCCTGGTCAAGCTCGGGTGCAAGGGCCCGGCCGTCCGGTGCAACGTCCCGGTCCGCGGCTGGGTCAACGGGGTCGGGGGCTGCCCGAACGTTGGCGGCATCTGCATGGCGTGCACGATGCCGGGCTTCCCCGACAAGTACATGCCCTTCACCGAGCCCGACGCGACCGCCAAGCTGTACGCCAGGACCGCGAGGATCGCTCACGGCCCGGCCGTGCGGTATCTGCGCGAGCGCCGGATCCGGCGGAAGTTCGACGTCGAGCCGCCATGGCGGCGGCGCGGGCGCGAGCTGCTCACCGGTTACCAGCAATAAGCGGCCGGAATCGCCGGATCACAGTGACGCGGCCTGGGCCTCGCGCTCCAGGTCGAGCTCCGTCGCGACCCCGATCGCGTGGAGCGCCTCGTTGGCATCCTCCAGGCTGTTCGCGCCGTCGACCGCGGCCGCGAGCCGGCCGACCGCCTGGATCGTGGCGTCCACGTCGAGGTAGAAGGTCAGCGATGCAACCGTGCCGAGCTCGACCGTGCGCGCGCCGCCGCGGATCGGAACCGGACCCGAGACACCGCGGAAGGCCCGGACCGCCTGCGCGCTGGCCTCAGTCGGGATGACCGCGATCGCGTGCTCGAGCCGCGTGGCGACCGGCTCGGTCAGCCCGCGGGCTCCGGCGAGACCGCCGGCCGCCGCCACCTCGGCCAGCCGCGCGAGCACCTCGGCCGGTGTCAGCTCGGCGTCGCAGCCGGTCCCGAACAGCCCGGCGAGCACGGGATGCCCCGCCCGCTCGAGATGCGCGGCGGTCGCCAGCATCATCGCGTCGCACAGCGGGCTGCGCAGGCCCGGCTCGTCGCCGTGGGCCAGCACGTCACCGCCGACGTCGATGAACACGGTCAGGTCGCAGCCCAGGCCCGCGGCTGCCTCGGCAAGGCCTCCGGCGATCGCCGCCGGTCCGGCGGTCACATCGATCAGGATCGTCGGCTCGCTGAGGAACGCCGCCATCCGGGACTCCGCGAAGTACACATCCCGGCCCCGCACACGCGTGCAGGGCCCGGCCAGCATGACCGCCGGTGCGAGCTGCTCGGCTCCTTCGATCTCCTCGGTTCGCCGCGGCCCTGGGACCGGGTCGATCGGGCGACGCTCCCAGGCAAGGCCGCCGAGCACGGGCCACGCGCCGTCGTAGATCCGGAGCGACTCGGCGGTCGCGAGCGCCCCGACGATATCTCCCCCACCGCCCATGCCGATCACAAGTGGGCGCCGCGCGCCCCGCAGCGTTACCTCCGCATCGAGCATCGGGCTCAGCATAGGGTTCGAACGTCATGCCCACCAAGCTGCCGGTCGGTGACCAGCTCGAGTTCAAACCGGCGCGCCCTCCCGGACGCGAAACGCTCCGCGGAACGCACGTGCTCCTGCGACCCCTGAACGCAGACGGGGACGCCGACCCGCTGTATATGGAGTCCCACCCACCCGACTCCGACCCGGCGATCTGGACATATCTGCCCGACGGCCCGTACCAGAGCGCGGCACACCTGCGGCGGATGCTCGCGTGGGCTCAGACCTCGGAGGACCCGCTCTACTTCGCGATCGTCCGGCAGCCGGAGGAGCGCCCCTCCGGGATGGCGTGCTACCTGCGGATCACGCCGGAGTTCGGGGTGATCGAGATCGGCCACATCTGGTTCGGCGCATCGCTCCAGCGCACGACGGCCGCGACGGAGGCGATCTTTCTGCTCGCGCGCCACGCGTTCGACGATCTCGGCTACCGCCGGCTCGAGTGGAAGTGCAACGCGTTGAACGCCTCGTCGTGCCGCGCGGCCGAGCGCTTCGGATTCACGTTCGAGGGCGTGTTCCGAAAGCACATGGTCGTCAAGGGCCGCAACCGCGACACCGCGTGGTTCTCGATCACCGACGACGAGTGGCCGGCGATCCGCCTCGGCTTCGAGCGCTGGCTCGCTCCGGAGAACTTCGACGAGACGGGCGCGCAGCGCCGCCGGCTCAGCGACTTGATCGCCGAAGCTCGGAGCTAGCTCGCACGGCGGGCAGCGATGCTGCGGCGGCGCGGCCGTTCTATCCAGCGCCCGATCACGGCCGGATCCACGCTCGGCTTTGCGAACAGGAAGCCCTGCGCGGCGCCAATTCCCAGCTCACGGATCGTCGAGAGGTCGCTGAGATTTTCG
>DATKFF010000081.1:0-7188 GCA_035511595.1 Solirubrobacteraceae bacterium
CGATCGCGGCCCCGAGATCGCCCGAATAGAACGGCGAGGGCCCCTCGCTGCCGAGCCGCTCGAGCGCGTCGGCCAGCTCCGGCTGACAGACGGTGTCCCCCGGCCGCACCACGCTGCCGCCGGGTGCGAACAGCGCCGCGCCCTCAGGCGTGGAGGTGACGATGTCGCCGAGGATCTCGAACACGTAGCCCTGCTCGGCGCTCACCTCGACGCCGTCGCGCGCGAGCCGGGCGGCAGGCGTGACCAGGTCGGCCAGCGGCACGCGACCGAAGCGCGCGGACGCCTCGCAGATGCCCAGCGGAGTCCCGTAGGTCCCGACCGACGCCGGGCCGATGTTGAAGACCTGGATCGCGTCGCCGAACGAGACCGTGATCGGGATCAGCTCGGCCCGCGCGCTCGGGCCGGCGCCGCGGCCGGGCGCCTCGACGAAGAAGTCGAGCAACACCGGCTCGCGCCCGGGCGCCACAACCAGCATGTAGCCGCCGGCGCCGAGACCCGTCAGCAACGGCTCGCACACGAACGACGCGAGCATCGCGCCGACCGCGGCGTCAACCGCGTTGCCACCGCCGCGCAGGACGTCGGCCCCGGTCTCGGCGGTCAGCGGATGACCCGCGGCGATCACGCCGAGCTGCGAGTTCTGCTGCGTCATGAGGTGCTCCGACTGGCGGTCGGGTAGCAAGGATGGCAAGGACGCAGGGAGCGTGGCGTGCTCTGCACGCGAGCGACCGAGGACGCCGCCAGCCGCCGCTACCCGGCCGTCAGCGGCGCGGGATGAATTCTGGGACGTCTAGATCGATCGCCGCGCGCATCGGGCGCTCGGCGACGCGACTGACCCGCGGCTCGCCGCCGGGCTCGCGGAGCGTGGCCCGTGGCCGGTCTTCGGCCGCCGGCGAGCGCTCCCGGCGCGGGCTTCCCCGCTCGCCGTAGCCGGTCGCGACGACCGTCACCCAGACCTCGTCGTCGAGCTTCTCGTCGAGCATCGCCCCGAAGATGATGTTGGCGTCTGGGTGCGCGGCCTCGGCAACCGCCTTGGCGGCCTCGTTGACCTCCCACAACGACATGTTCGCCCCGCCGGTGATCGACAGCAGGATCGACCTGGCGCCTTCCATGCTCGTCTCGAGCAGCGGCGACGCGACGGCGTGCTCGGCGGCGTCGATCGCGCGGCGCTCACCAGTGCCCATCCCGATTCCCAGCAGGGCGTTGCCGGCGTCGGACATGATCGTGCGCACGTCGGCGAAGTCGAGGTTGATCAGACCCGGCAGCGTGACCAGGTCGGAGATCCCCTGAACGCCCTGACGCAGGACGTCGTCGGCAACGCGGAACGCATCGAGCATCGACGTGTTGCGATCGAGCACCGACAGCAACCGGCTGTTGGGGACGACGATCAGCGTGTCGACCTGCTCGGCCAGCCCCGCGATCCCGGCTTCGGCCTGGGCGCGCCGCCGGGAGCCCTCGAACTGGAACGGGCGCGTGATGATCCCGACGGTCAGCGCGCCGAGCTCCCGCGCGATGTGGGCGACGATCGGCGCCGCACCGGTGCCGGTGCCGCCGCCCGCGCCGGCCGCGATGAACACCAGGTCGGACCCGCGCAGCATCGCCTTGATCCGGTCGTGCTCCTCGTGGGCCGCGCGCCGTCCGAGCTCGGGATCCGAGCCGGAGCCGAGCCCGCGCGTGACCGAGTCGCCGATGTGAAGCGTCTCGTGCGCTGCCGACAGCTGGAGCGACTGCAAGTCTGTGTTGATCGCCAGGAACTCGACGCCCTCGACCTGGGCCTCGACCATCCGGTTGACGGCGTTCACGCCGGCGCCGCCCACGCCGACGACCCGGATCACGGGCGCGCCGATTGGCGGCGGCGGGGCGAACGAGTCGGCTACGCGGCCCGGTCGCGCGAACGGGTCGGGCTCGGCCGCGGACGGGACCTTGGGAGTGGGGCGCTCCAGCAGGTTCTCGGGAATGTCGGAGGAGAAGGCGTGGCGCAGGCGCTCCTGCGGCGACGGGACGCGCCGTTCCTCGGCGACCTCGGCGACGGGCTGAGATGGCGCGGAGGCGTCGGCCTTGGGCTCTTCCGGCGAGGCGGGCGTGCGCTCTCCCTCCGGCGCGGCGTCCTCGGTCGTCTTCCGGAAGAGGGCCGCGAGCGGCCCCTCCCTCATGCTCGCGCGCTTACTTGTTGGCATGAGAGAGGACCTCCTTGGCGAGCTGCCTGTAGGCGTTGGCGGCCGTTCCGTCCGGATCGTATTTCAGCACCGACATGCCCTTCACCGGTGCCTCGGCGAACCGGATTGTCTTCCGGATGCGCGACGCGAACACACGATCGCCGAAGTTCTCCTCGAGCAGCTCGATTGCCTCCTTGGCGTGGAGCGTACGGGTATCCATCATCGTCGGCAAGATGCCCTCGATGTCGACGTCCGGGTTGAGGTTCTCACGGATCATCGCGAGCGTGTTCTGCAGCTGGATCAGACCGCGCATCGACAGATATTCGCACTGCACGGGGACGATTACCTTGTGCGCCGCCGTGAGCGCGTTGATTGTCAGCAGCCCGAGGCTCGGCGGCGTGTCGATGAACACGAAGTCGTAGTCCTCCTCAACCGCCTTCAGCGCCTTCTGCAGCGCGCGCTCGCGGCCGATCATCGTCGACATCGCGATCTCCGCGCCGGCGAGGTCGATCGACGCGCAGGCGATGTCCACCTCACGCTTGCGGACCACCTCGCGAATCGAGACCTGATGTACGAGCACGTCGTACATCGACTTGTCGAGCGTGTCGGGATCGATGCCCTGGGACATCGTCAGGTTGCCCTGCGGGTCCATGTCGCAGCACAGCACGCGGTGACCCTCCTCGGCAAAGGCCACGGCTAGGTTGAGCGTGGTCGTGGTCTTGGCGACGCCACCCTTCTGATTGGCGAACGCAATCACCTTGCAGGTGCTCGTCACGGCAGGCTCCGATGACTCGGGGGGACTCATACGCGCCTGTATTCGCAGGTAGTTGCGGGATTCCTCCGCGGGCGATCGGAAGGAGCGTGATGAAAAATCCTCCGCTGTGAGGGAAAAACGATCACGCTCCACCCGGCCAGGGCCCGCCGACGGCGCCCAGCTACGCTGCCCCGCGTGCCAGCGCTGCTCGACAAGCGGCTGATCTTCGTCACCGGCAAGGGCGGCGTCGGCAAGTCGACCGTCGCTGCGGCGCTCGGCGTGCTCGGAGCGCGCCACGGCCTGCGGACCGTGATCGCCGAGCTCTCGAGCCAGGAGCGAGTGCAGCGCCTGTTCGGCTGCAGCGGAAGGCAGTTCGAGGAGGTCCGGGTGGGACCGGGGCTGTTCACGATCTCGATCGACCCCCAGCACGCGATGGACGAGTACCTGCGCGTCAAGGTCGGGCCGCTCGGACACGCGCTCGGCTCGAGCCGGCTGTTCCAGGCGTTCGCGATGGCGACACCGGGGATGCGAGAGCTGCTCAGCATCGGCAAGGTGTGGGAGCTGGCGCAGCTCGAGCGCCGGACCCGCGGCGCCGCTCCGTATGACCTGGTGATCGTCGACGCGCCGGCCACCGGCCACGGCATCGGCCTGCTGCGGACGCCGCGCACGTTCGCCGACATCGCCCGCGTCGGGCCGATCGCGCACCAGGGGCGGACGATCGCGGACACGATCGCCGACCGCAGCTTCACGGGCGTGGTCGCGGTCGCGATCCCCGAGGAGATCCCCGTCAACGAGACGCTGTCGCTTTGCGGCTCGCTCGAGGACGAGCAGCTGGCGGTCGACCTGGTCGTTCTCAACGGGCTCTACCCGATGCGCTTCGACGAGGGCGAGGTCGAGACGCTGGGCGCGGCGCTCGGGCGCAGCCGCTCGCAGCTGTCGCGTTCGGCGCTGCGAGCGGCGCTCGCCGAGCACTCCCGGGCAGCGACCCAGCGCGACCAGTCCGCCCGGCTGCAGGCCGGAGTCAACGGACGGCTCGCCGAGCTGCCGTACGTGTTCGCCGAGCAGCTCGCGTTGCGGGAGATCGATCTGCTCGCCGACGCGCTCGCCGAGCGGCTCGGGGGCCTGGCGCAGTGAGCATCGCCGAGCTCCTGGAGGGCAAGCGGATCTGCGTCTGCGCCGGCTCCGGCGGCGTCGGCAAGACGACGACCTCGGCGGCCGTCGCGCTCGGCATGGCCGCCCAGGGAGCGAAGGTTGCGGTCGTCACGATCGACCCCGCGAAGCGGCTCGCCAACGCGCTGGGCGTCGACGAGCTCCCGAACGAGCCGCATCGAGTCGACACCGAGCGGCTGCCGCTCGACGGCCTCGAGATCCGCGGCGAGCTGTGGGCAATGATGCTCGACCCCAAGCGCACCTTCGACGAGTTGATCGAGCGCGTCGCGCCCGATCGGGCTCGCGCCGAGGAGATCAAGGCCAACCGCGTCTACCGTGAGCTATCGAGCGCGGTCTCCGGCTCGCAGGAGTTCACCGCGATCGCGAAGCTCTACGACCTCGATCAGGAGCACCAGTTCGACCTGCTCGTGCTCGACACGCCGCCGTCGCGCAGCGCGCTCGACTTCCTCGAGGCGCCGCAGCGGCTGAACTCGTTCCTCGAGGGGAGCACGCTGAAGGCGCTCGTCAAGCCAACCGGGCTGGGGATGCGAGTGCTCGGCCGCGGCGCCACGCCGGTGCTCGGCGCGCTGCGGCGCGTCACCGGCGTCGATCTGCTCGCCGACGTCGGCACGTTCTTCCAGCTGCTCGGCGACATGACGGGCGACTTCACCGAGCGCGCGGAGCAGGTCGAGCGGCTGCTGCGAGCGCCCACGAGCGCGTTCCTGCTGGTCACCTCGGCCGAGCGCGAGCCGATCGAGGAGGCGATCTGGTTTCACCGCACGCTCGAGCGCGGAGGACTCCCGTTCGCCGGCGTGGTGGTCAACCGCGTGCACCACGACCTGTTCGCCGGCAGCGAACCCGACGACGTCCGCCCGGCCCTGCGACGCACGCTCGGTTCCGAGCTGGCCTCGAAGGTCGCCGCAAACTTCCGTGACTACCACGTGCTCGCCGCGCGCGACGACCGCAACGTCAAGCGGCTGGCCGAGGCGCTCGCCGGCGAGCCGCTGGTGCTGGTACCGCAGCTGGACGACGACGTGCATGACCTCGAGGGTCTGCTGCGGATGCACCGCTACCTGTTCGCGAGCGCGGCCGACCGCGAGCGGCTGATCGCCGACCTCGTCGCCTAGTCCCGGGGCCGCGAGAGCTTCAGGCGGTCGTCCTGGAGCAGCTCCCAGATGGCGCGCCCCGCCAGCTCGAGCCGCTGCGCGGCCGGTAGCCGCGGCTCGAGCTCTCCGGCCATCGCGAGCACCTCGGCCATCCCGACCGGGCCCTCGGCCGAGCGCGTGAGCAACTCGTGCTTCAGCGCCTCGAGCGCCGGCGGGGACTGGGCCGTGGCTCGCGCCTCTTCGAGCACGCGCGCTGTGACCTCCTCGCCGCTGCGGGTCACGTTGGACCACCCGCGCCCCATCCCGATCTCGTCGGTGGCGAGCTCACGGCCCTCGTAGACCACAAGCTTGGCCCGGTCAGGCGCCCAACGCCGTTCCGCCAGCTCGATCGCCTCACCGCGGACCCACGCGCTCAGCACACGCGCGTCGAGTTGCTCCTTGGACCAGTTGAACTCACGCGTGACGTGCGGGAACTGCCGCAGCTCGATGTGGAACATGCGCGAAGGTTGGCACGGGCAAAGCGCCGCGGTCCGCAGCTATGCTGCCGGCAGAGCGGTGAGGCTCGCTCCACGAACCGCGGCGACGCCGCCAATGGCCTCTATGTCGAGTAGATCGTCACTGGAGGTAAATCGTGGATCGCAAGAGGCTGAGGACGTCCGCTCTGCGGCTCGATCTCCGGGAGCTCGGCGCGATCTTCGCCGGCGGCGCGCTGGGCGCCGCACTCCGAACCGGCTTGGTTGAGCTCGCTCCGACCCGCGCCGGCAGCTGGCCGTGGCCGACGTTCGCCGTCAACCTCGTCGGGAGCTTCCTGCTCGGCTACCTGATCACGCGGCTGCAGGATCGCCTGCCGGTCACCGCCTACCGCCGCCCGCTGCTCGGCACCGGGCTGTGCGGCGCGCTGACCACGTTCTCGACCTTCCAGCTCGATCTGCTGCACCTGCTCGACCACGACCGGGCGGCGCTCGCGCTCCTGTATGCGGCGGGCAGCATCGCCGCCGGATTCGCGGGGGTGACGCTCGGAACGGCGATCGTCCGCCGGGCGAGGCTCACCTGGTGATCGTCGCGGCGCTGGTGGCGGTGTTCGGCGGCCTCGCCGCGATCGCCCGGTTCGCGGTTGACGCCGCCGTTGAGTCCAGGCGGCTCGGCGAGTTTCCCTGGGGCACACTCGTCGTCAACCTCGGCGGGACGTTCGTGCTCGGCGTGCTCGCCGGACTCGACGCCTCGCACCGGACGATGCTCCTGCTCGGAACCGCCACGATCGGCTCCTACACCACGTTCTCGACCTGGATGCTCGAGAGCCACCGCCCGGCGGAGGAGGGAGAGCCACGGCTCGCGTGGCTCAACCTCGTGGCCGGCCTGATGACCGGTCTCGCCGCGATTGCGGTCGGCAGGGCCGTGGGACGGGTCTTATGAGCGCGCGAGCGATCAAGCTGACGACCTACTTCGGCGAGCGCGAGCGGAGCGGCGACCAGTTCCTTGCGGACGCGCTGCTCGAGCTGTACGGGCGACACCGCCTGAGCACGAGTGTGCTGTTACGGGGAGCCGAGGGCTTCGGCCGCCGTCACCGGCTGCACACCGACCGCCTGCTGACGCTGTCCGAGAGCCTCCCCGCGGTCGCGATCGCGGTGGACTCGCCCGCGAAGATCGAGCGGCTCGCGGGGGACGTGCTGGAGCTCGCCGGCCACGGGCTCACGACGCTCGAGCGCGCTTTGCTGCTGCCGTCGGACGGTGCGGGCCTATCGACGGCCGTCGGCGCCGCGGTCAAGCTGACCGTTTACGGAGGCCGGTCCGTGCGGGCAGATGGTCAGGCGGGGTACGTGGCTGCCGTGGAGCGCCTGCGCGCGGCGGGTGCCGCCGGTGCCTCGGTGCTGTTGGGCGTGGACGGGACGCTGCACGGGCACCGGCGCCGGGCCCGGTTCTTCTCACGGAACGCCGGCGTGCCGCTGGTGCTGCAGGCGATCGGCGAGCGACGCAAGCTCGAGGGCGCGCTCGCGAGCGTCGCGCAGCTGCTCGACGACGCGATCCT
>DATKFF010000082.1:0-3456 GCA_035511595.1 Solirubrobacteraceae bacterium
CAGCCTATTCGGGTCCATGTACCTATTGCTCCTGGATCGTGGAGAACGCGACTCTATCCGCAGCGCCCGCGCGCTTACAACGCGTTCACGGCCGCCGTGACCTCGCTCACAGACGACTTCGCGTCCCCGAACAGCATCGAGGTCTTCTCCTCGTAGAACAGCGGATTGTCGATCCCGGCGAATCCGGACGCCATCGAGCGCTTCAAGACGATCACCGCGCGCGCCTGGTCGACCTCGAGGATCGGCATCCCGTAGATCGGGGAGCCGGGCTCGTTCTTCGCGGCCGGGTTGGTGACGTCGTTGGCCCCGATCACGAGCACAACGTCGGTGCGCGCGAACTCGGGGTTGATGTCGTCCATCTCCTTGAGCAGGTCGTACGGGACGTCCGCCTCGGCGAGCAGCACGTTCATGTGGCCGGGCATCCGCCCCGCGACCGGGTGGATCGCGTACTCGACGGTCACCCCCTTGGCCTCGAGCGCCTTCTCGAGCTCGCGCACCGCGTGCTGGGCCTGCGCGACCGCCATCCCGTAGCCCGGCGCGATCACCACCAGCCGCGCGTACGAGAGCTGGATCGCGACGTCGTCGGGGGTCGTCGAGCGGACCGTGCCCCCGGTCTCCCCGGCGGCGCCCACCGGCGCCGCGACCTCGCCGCCAAACCCGCCCGCGACGATCGCGGGCACAGAGCGGTTCATCGCCTTGGCCATCAGATTCGTGAGGATCGTGCCCGAGGCGCCGACGATCATCCCGGCGACGATCATCACCGGGTTCGACAGCGCGACGCCGGTCGCCGCCGCCGACAGCCCCGTGAACGCGTTGAGCAGCGAGATCACGACCGGCATGTCGGCGCCTCCGATCGGCAGCACGACCGCGTTGCCGAGGAACGCAGCCGCGACCAGGATCCCGAGGATGAACAGCGCCTGCGAGTGCGTCCCGGCGGCCAGGATGATCGCGCTGGCAACCGTGATCAGGAACAGCGCGGCGTTGATGAGCGCCTGACCGGGAAGCTTGATCGGGCGGCTGGGGATGATCGCCTGGAGCTTGCCGAACGCGATGTTCGAGCCCCAGAACGAGATCGACCCGACGATCGCCGCGAACAGCGACGGGATCTCTACCCTGAGCGCGAAGGTGCCGCCGAAGCGGTGGCGGTACTCGACCCACGCGATGATCGCGACCGCGCCGCCGCCGACGCCGTTGAACAGCGCCACCATCTGCGGCATCGCGGTCATGTGCACCCGGCGGGCGGCGGGGAGCCCGACCGCGGTCCCGAGCACGAGCCCGAGCGCGATCAGCCACGGCGTCGAAGAGCCCGATAGGACGTGCGGCGTCAACAGCGTCGCGACGACCGCGACCACCATCCCGGTCGCGGCGATCTGGTTGCCGCGCACCGCCGTCCGCGGCCCGGTCAGCCCGCTCATCCCGTAGATGAAGAGCGAGAACGCGACGATGTAGCAGGCGTCGATGAAGTTCGACGACTGCAGGAAGATCGTCGAGACGATCACGTCCCGTCGCCCTCGATTTCCTCGGGCTCCGGGTCCGGCTTGCGCTTGAACATCTCGAGCATCCGGTCGGTGACGAAGAAGCCGCCGACCACGTTGATCGTCCCGAACGTGATCGCGATCACGAGCAGCAGGTGCTCGAACCACCCGTGGGCAACGTGCATCAGCAGCAGTCCGCCCAGCAGCACGATCCCGTGGATCGCGTTCGTGCCCGACATCAGCGGCGTGTGCAGCGTGTTCGGGACCTTCGAGATCACCTCGAAGCCGACGAACGCGGCCAGCACCAGGATCGCGATGTCGGTGACGAGGCTCACGCCGCCGCTCCCGCCGCCTGCTTGGCGGCCTCGTTGACGATCTCGCCGTCACGGGTGATGCACGCGCCGACGATCACCTCGTCGTCGAAGTCGAGCTCGAGCTTGCCGTCCTTGATCATCAGCCCCAGGAGCGCCTCGATGTTGCGCGCATACATCTGCGAGGCGTCCTCCGCCATCGTGCTCGGGACGTTCAGCGGCGCCGCGATCTTGACGTCGTGGGCCATGATCGTCTTGCCTGGCTCGGACAGCTCGCAGTTGCCGCCCGCCTCGCCGGCGAGATCGACCACCACCGAGCCCGGCTTCATCAGCTTGACGGCCTCCTCGGTGACGAGGATCGGGGCGCGGCGGCCCGGCACGAGCGCGGTTGTGATCACGACGTCGACCTTTCCGATCGCCTCGGCCATCAGCTCCTGCTGGCGCTGCTGTTGCTCGGGGGTCAGCTCCCTGGCGTAGCCGCCGGCGCCCTCGAGGTCGCCGCCGAGGTCGAACTCCAAGAACGTCGCGCCGAGCGACTCGACCTGCTCCTTGACCGCAGCCCGCACGTCGAAGCCCTGGACGACGGCGCCGAGCCGGCGCGCGGTCGCGATCGCCTGCAGTCCCGCGACGCCCGCGCCGAGCACGAGCACGGTCGCAGGCCGGATCGTGCCCGCAGCGGTCATCAGCATCGGGTAGAAGCGGCCGATCTCCTCGGCTCCGATCAGCGCCGCCCGGTAGCCGGAGATGTTCGCCTGGCTGGAGAGCGCGTCCATCGACTGCGCGCGGCTGATCCGCGGCACCGACTCGAGTGCGAAGCTGGTCGCCCCGGTCTGGGCGATCGCCCGGATCCCCTCGCCGTTGGTCAGCGGGCCGAGGAAGCCGATCAGCACGCTGTCGGCTTTCAGACGGCCGATCTCGGTATCGCTCGGAGCGGCGACCTTGACGATCACGTCCGCGGCATAGACCTGGTCGGGACCGTCGACGAGCTTGGCGCCCGCCTGCTCGTACCGATCGTCGGGGATGAACGCGCCGGCGCCGGCGCCCCGCTCCACGATCACCTCGTTCTGGGGCGTCTCCTGCTCGCCCGCGGGCGCCGCGAGCTTGCGCACGACGTCGGGCACGAGCGCGACGCGGCGCTCGCCCTCTGCCGTTTCCTTGGGGACTCCGATCTGCATCGGCGGGCGCGGAGGCTACCCGAGATTTGCCCCCTGAGGTGCCCTCCGGTGTGCGTGACCGCGCTGGACGTGCGGCCAGTAGCGGTTGAGACGTGCGATCAGCCGATCCCGATCGGCGCGAGCGCCAGCGCCGCGGCCACGCCGGTATAGCCCGCGAGCTGATCGGCGAGTCCGTCGGGTCGCCTCAGCGCGAGCCGGTGTGCGGGCCCGCTTGTGTGCCCGATCTCTCTTACTGGTGCGCGGCGTTCGGCCCGCGGCGACGAGCGATGGACCCGCGGGGCGACCGGCAGCGCGACCGGCGCCAGCGGGAGCGGCTTCCGCGTGAGCGCCATCACCGCCTCGGCCGTCACCCACACCGGCGTCTGGTCGACTCCACGCGAGTACCGGACGTGGCCGTCGGGGGCGATCAGCGCGCTCAGGTACGCGAGCGCGCGCGTGAGCGCCTTCCCGCCAGCGCCGACCGCGAGCAGCCCCTGCACCGCCCACGCTGTCGAT
>DATKFF010000083.1:0-6157 GCA_035511595.1 Solirubrobacteraceae bacterium
GGCACCTGGCCGCCTGGGGAGTCGGCGTTGCGGCGGTGCTCGTCCTGTGCTGTTCGCTTCTGGCGCGGGTGCTCCGGTGACCGAGACCGCGATCGAACTGCGCGACGTGTTCTGCGTGCATCGCTCGGGCGAGGGCGACGCCGCCGCGCTTCAGGGAATCAACCTGACGCTGCGTGCGGGCGAGCTGCTGTGCGTGCTCGGCCCGAGCGGCGCCGGCAAGAGCACGCTCCTGCGGGTGATCGCGGGACTCCAGTCGCCACAGGCCGGGGTCGTCCAGGTCCTCGGCCGGGACATCGGGCGGCTTGCCGAACGCGAGCGCGCGCGCCTGCGCCAGGCGCGGCTCGGATTCCTCGGTCAGCACGCGGAGACCGCGTTGCCGCCCGACCTCTCGGTGGCGGCCGCGGTCGCGCTGCCACTGGCGCTGCGGGGCGTCTCGCCCGCGGCGCGGCGCGCCCGGGTCGACGAGCTGCTCGACGCGGCGGGAATTCGCGACCGGGCGGGGGCGATCCCCGCCGAGCTGTCGGGCGGCGAGCGCCAGCGCGTGGCGCTGTGCGTGGCGCTGGCGCACCGGCCCGCCCTGCTCCTCGCCGACGAGCCGACGGGGGAGCTGGACGAGGCCGCCGCCGGCTGTGCCCGCGAGTTGATCGCGGCGCTTGTCCGAAGCCACCGGGCCAGCGGAATCGTCGTCTCCCACGACACCGCCGCGGCGGCGATCGCCGACCGCACGGTCGAGCTCCGCGACGGGCGCGTCGTGGCCGAGCGATCCGGGGAAGATCGCGCGCTCGTGGTCGACCGCCGTGGCTGGGTCCGCCTTCCCGACGACGCGCTCACCGAGGCGGGGATCAGCGGGCGGGCGCGCGTCCACGCGGATGCCGAGGCCGTGGTCCTGGCGCCGGCCGGAGCGTCAGCCGTCCCGGCCGCCGCACCAGGTGGGACCACGGCGCCGTGGCAGCCTCGGTTTGAGCCCGCGTGCATCGAGCTCCGCGGTGTCACCCATGGCTACGCGCAGGGCTCCACGAGGCGTGAGGTGATAGATGGGCTCACGCATGCGTTCATACCGGGCGCCGTGACCGTTGTGGCGGGTCCGTCGGGGACCGGTAAGACGACGCTGCTGCGGCTGCTCGCGGGGCTCGACCGGCCCGACTCCGGCGATCTGATCATCGACGGCGAACCGCTTGACGGCCTCGACGCCGAACGGCTCGCCGCGCTCCGTCGCGCGCGGATCGGGTACCTGCCGCAGGAGCCTTCGCCCATCGGCTTCCTGAGCGCGCTCGAGAACGTCGTCCTGACGCTGCGGATCCGCGGCTGGGACCGGGTCGACGCCGGGGCACGTGCGCAGCGAGCGCTGGCCAACGTGGGCCTCGCCGAGCTGGCGGCGCAGCGGGTCGTTCGGCTGTCCGCCGGGGAGGCCCAGCGCGTGGCCCTGGCACGCGCGCTCGCGAGCGCGCGTGGGCTGCTGATCGTCGACGAGCCGACCTCACGGCTCGACGAGGCCAACGCCCGAACGGTCGCTGCACTGTTGACCGGCGCGGCGGCGGAGGGCCAGACCGTGATCTGCGCGACCCACGACCCAGCGCTGGTCGCCCGCGCGGACGAGGTGGTCGGACTCGGTCAGCCAGTCGCGGTCGGCGCGGCGTGAGTTGTCACGCACCGGGCGGGGAGCGACTGCACGTCAGACAGGGCTGGTCGCCGTTTCGCTGCCTCGTTCTGGAATCGGTCCATAATGAGTCCCGGGCGTCGATCCCAACGAGGGAGCAACGACGCTGCGCGCACTCCACACCTCATCAGGCTTCTCCCGCCCCGCCCCAGGGCGATCGTGGCCCGTGTTCGAGCGGTCGCGAGTCCCGATGACACTCATCGACAGCGAGCGCCGACGGGTCGCCATCAACGACGCCGCGCTCGCGCTCCTCGGCTGTCGAAGAGATGAAGCGGTCGGCTCAATCGTCGGCACCATGATCAACGATGACGATCCGACGCTCGGAGACAGGCTATGGGATCAACTTGTGCGCACCAATGAGTTGTACGCCGAGCACCTCGTATCGCGGAGCGGTAGACCGCATATGCGCATCGGCTTTGCCGCGCACGCGACCGCGATCGACGGGCAGTGGCTGGCGCTCTTGGTCATCTTGTCCGCACGCGTTGAGCCGGACGGCGCCGAGCTGATCGGCAGGACCGAAGCCAAGCACCCAGCGAGAGCCTCACAGCTCACGCCTCGCGAACGGGAGGTGGTCCGTCGGGTGGCGCTCGGCGCCAGCACGCCCCGGATCGCGGCTGACCTGTTCCTATCGCCGGCAACAGTGCGCAGTCACGTTCGCAACGCGATGGTCAAGACCGATGCGCATACGCGTGCCCAGCTCGTCGCGATCGTGATGGGCGACGGCCTGATCGCTCAATAACGCCGCCGCGCGTGCACCGTTAACGAGGCGGGGCGCAGCCCTAGGTGGCAGGCGGACCAGGTCCTGGCTGCGGAGGTGAGTGCGGGCATAGACTTCCAGGCGGCACAAGTTCATCCAACTCTTGCGCCGCCCCCTCCTATGGCCTCAGGTCCAGGCGGCCCAGCCAGTGGACCGTTTCGGTCCGTATTCGAGCACTCGCGCATCCCGATGGCGCTCATCGACGGTAACCGCCGCTGGGTCGCGTTAAACGACGCCGGGTTCAAGGTGTTCGGCTACCGGAGCGTCGACGAGATCACGACGCTCGCCGGAAGCACCATCCTGGACGCAGACTCAACGGTCGTTGACGGCCTGGGGAGCGGCTTCGACACACCAACGAGCTGTATGGAGAGCACCTCGTCTCCCATCGCAGCGGAAGGAAGATGTACGTGAGCTACGCCGCCCACGGCACCACCATCGCGGGTCGCTGGCTCGCGCTGTTGGTCATCTTGTCCGCCCGGTTTGAGCCCGACGGCTCGGAGCTGATCGATACGGCAGAACCCGATAACGCTGGTGAACCTGGGTCGACCCTCACGCCTCGTGAGCGGGACGTGGTGCGGCGGGTGGCGCTCGGGGCCAACATGCCCCAGATCGCCGCGGAGCTCTACCTCTCGCCGTCGACCGTTCGCAGCCATGTCCGCAATGCGATGATCAAGACCCACGCGCATACGCGGGCACAGCTGGTCGCAATCGCTCTCGGGAGGGACTGACCGACGAGTAGCGTGGCGCTCACTATCCGCGAACGCTCGCCCGCAGGGTGCGCCGCTCCGGCCCACTGAGCGTCTGAGGCTCGTCGAGGGGTTTGGAAGCCCGTTAGCTGTGGCGCCGGCCGGGGAAGCGGCTCTCACACCCCGCGGTCAGTCTCGATCTCCAGCCGCATCCGCCGCCTGTGCCAGCGCGCTGGCGGCCGCAAAGAAGTCCGGTGATTGTCCGATGAACAGTCCGTCGGCGGTCAAGGCTTTGGCCGCGTCCTGGGCGGGGTCCTTGCTCTCCGTAGGACGGATGATCGAGACGATTGGGAACTTACGATCGAGGAAGACCGTCGGCTCGGGCATTATCAGATTGGTCTGGGTCAGCTCGCCGTCGGCGTTGAGGTCCGGGAACGTCAAGCCGGTGGTCGGGTCGGTCAGCGGCGGCGCGTTGCCGGCCTTGTCCTGCCAGGTCTGGAAGTGCATGATCTCGGTGCCGCCGATGCTGAGCAGGACGCGCAGCACCTCTGGGCTCCTGACCTTCTGAGCGAGTCCGGCGTAGAGGCTCGTGCCGCCCTGCTCGATGAAGGCGAAGTGGAACCCGGCCGTGTTGGCGATCGCCTGCAGGTGGTCGGGCGGGGTGAGGTCCGCGTCGCTCCGCGGAATGGCCGGGTGCTGACCGGCGGCTAGGTCTGGAATGGCTTGCGGCAGCGTGTCGCCGAGGTCCGGATTCAGCGAGTCACTGCGGTACCGCGTCCAGAAACTGGTGTCGACCGTGAGCTGCATCAGGTTGGTCAGCCGCCCGATGTTCTGCGCGCCAGTTGCGGTGCTGCTGGGGAGGGTGCGGAACTGATCGAGGTTGACTGGGTCTGCGCCGTGAGCCACCAAATACGCGTTGATGAAGGTGGCGTGGCTGTTCTCGTCGTCGGTGTTGTCGTGGACGTACTGAGCCATGTCCGAGTCCAGCACCTCGAGAGCTGTGGTGTAGGCCGGGTTACCGGTCCCACCCGGTACTTCGCTGTCTTGAATCCCGCCGAGCTCGTTGTATTGCTGCCACAGGTCGGTCTCGAGGATTTCGGCCGCCGCGAGGAACTGCAGAATCGCCACGTCCCCCTTGCTGATGCCCCTACGATGACGATGCGCCGAGGCGAGTGACGGATCCGCCAAGGCCTCGCCCAATGCGTAGGCTCCTGCTCCTACCGCGGCTCCCCTGAGCATGAAGGAACGACGATTGGTCAGAGTGGCCGACTGGTCGGTCGTTTCCATGGACTCCTCCTTCTGGAAATCGGCGAGCAAACATGCGCCGCGGAGGCGAACGAGCCCCGGCGGGTTTATCTAGAGGTGCGCCCCGGACTGTGCCGGGTTGCCAAACGGACACCTCCTGATTGGTGGGCCGGGAAAGTGTTACGCGAGGCTGCCAGCTTGTGAATGAATCGGAAGATCGAAAACTAGGTGAATAGTTCGATCTAGGAAGGGCTTAGCCCCTTCGGCCGACGCCAGTCGATCTCAGCTTCGCGGCTGCCTCGCCACGGCTGTGAACTCTCAGCTTCTCGAGGATGCTGTGCACGTGATTCTTGACTGTTGCCAGCTCGATCGAGAGACGCGATGCGATCGCTTTGTTGGACATCCCGTCGGCAACCAACTCGGCGATCTGCGCTTCCCGCTCGGTCAAGGAGCCCCTGGATGCGAAGGAGCCTCCTGGGTTCTGACGGACGCCTCTTAGGAGTGCGTCCGCAACGTCTTCGGGGCATGGACTCTCCCCGCGAGCGGCGCGTTTAAGGCTTTCGACAAGCTGCTCCGGCGACGCCTGCCAGGAGAGAAATCCCGACACCCCAGCACCCACCCAGGCAAGAAGATCCTCCACCCGCTCGGGGGCGACGAGCGCGACCACGTGGGCGTCGCCAGCCGCCGAAGGGATCTGCAGAGCGAGAACGAGCTCCACGCGCTCGATCGCGTCGACGAGGACGACGTCAGGTCGGGCCCCTTGGCGAAGCCGGGCAAGCGACTCGCCCGTCCCCGCGGCGCCGGCGAGCTCGAGCGAATCCGCCGTCGCGATCAGCCGCGAAATGCCCTCCCGATACACGCGAACGTCAGACGCGACGAAGACCCGGACTTTGTGGGGACCACTCATCGATGTCTCGACAGAGAGTTTGGCCTATGAGTCTGTTCCCCGGGGGCGGGTCGGGCTAAGCGCTGGCAATGTCCCGGGTCTCGAGGTACGGCCCACATTCTCGGTGCCGACTAACGAGAACCGTTGGGGTTTAGGTCACTTGACTGGCGTTGGCGCGCCTGGGCGCTGCCGCTACCCCACTGCCGCTGCTAGCGCACTGTGAACTGGGCCTGGCCCGTGTCGAGGCCGGCGGACGGGATTCCCGGCTCGCTGTCGGCAGAGACCGGACATGCGGCCCGTGCAGCGCGTCCGAGCGGTGGTCCGCACGTCGGCGTCCGCTGCAGGAAAACCGTCACTTCGTAGCGGCCTCTGCACCAGCCACGCGCCGGAGGGCGCAAGGCGATCTTGGCCGTGCTTCCCTGGCGTCCGGTGAAAACCGCCGCCGGCGGGGTGGGCGAGCACGACTCTGGGGCGCGGGCCGGCCTCGACACCACTTCGCGGTAGTAGGTGTCCTCGGATCCGGCTCGGCCCGGCGCCTGGGCCAGCGTGAAGGTCAGCTCGAACGTGGTTCGTCGGCGCCCGACCCTTGGTCTGACGCGGGGGTGCGTTTGCTGCGTGCTGGATGCCGGATCGCCGCCGGCGAGCGCAGCGGGCGCCGCGATCACGAGCGCGCCTCCGAGCGAGCCGGCGATGGTCAAGGTCACGACCATCGAGCGGGGGATCCGCATGGCGCGAAGGTAGCGCGCCTTGCAGCTAAACGCGGTGGGGGTTCGGCGATCACCCGAACGGGGTGTTTACGCAGACCCTCCTGTGGGAAGACGTTTTGACCAGCTGAGGAGATATAGGGCGAGCACCGGGGGGTCGCTCGGACGGGAGGTTTACCGAGCATGCGCAAGACCGTGCGTAACCGGGTGGTGCTGGTGTCC
>DATKFF010000084.1:0-2152 GCA_035511595.1 Solirubrobacteraceae bacterium
ACCGGGCGATCTCCGTGCTTCCTGGTGCCGCCGACGCCCGCATCTGGGAGCCGGAACCGGCGGTCGTCTACCACTGGGCCACCGCCCCGGTCTGATGGCGATCACCTCCAGCGCCGAGATCGTCGATCTCGGCTCGATGCCGCTGCGGGAGCTGAACCAGCGCCTCCACGACCTCGCCGACGGCACGTCCGGCCCGACACGGTGGCGCGTGCAAAACCCGAGCGGAACGCATGCTGTCGCAGCCGGCGTCGACGCAGAGGTGGAGATCGAGATCGAAGGACACGTCGGCTACTACTGCGCCGGAATGAACAAGCGCGCCACTGTGCGCGTGCGCGGTAACGCCGGCCCAGGCGTCGCCGAGAACATGATGTCGGGCGTCGTGATCGTGGACGGCAACGCGAGCCAGTCGGCGGGCGCGAGCGCGCATGGCGGCCTGCTCGTCGTACACGGCGACGCGTCCGCGCGCTGCGGCATCTCGCTCAAGGGCGCCGACATCGTCGTGCGCGGCTCCGTCGGGCATCTGAGCGGCTTCATGGCACAGACCGGCCGGCTCGTCGTCTGCGGCGACGCGGGCGAGGCCCTCGGCGACTCGATCTACGAAGCGCGCATCTACGTGCTCGGCCGACCGGCAGGGCTCGGCGCTGACTGCGTCGAGAAAGAGCTGCGCGACGAGCACCGGGCGGAGCTGCGTACGCTGCTCGACCGAGCAGGCATCGACGGCGTCGACCCGGCCGACTTCCGCCGATTCGGCTCGGCGCGGCAGCTCTACAACTTCAAGATCGACAATGTGGGGGAGTACTGATGTCCGCGCTCGCCGACTGGTCATTGCGGGAGTCGTACCTCTTCGACCGAAAGGTGATCGCCGAGATCCAGCGCGCGGCGCGGGAGGGCTTATACGACATCCGGGGCTTCGGCGCGAAGCGGCGCCTTCCTCATTTCGACGACCTTCTCCTTCTCGGAGCCAGCATCTCCCGCTATCCGCTCGAGGGCTACCGCGAGCGCTGCAACACCGACGTCGTGCTCGGCACCCGCTTCGCGAAGCGGCCGATCGAGCTGAAGATTCCCATCACGATCGCCGGGATGAGCTTCGGCGCCCTCTCCGCGCCGGCGAAGGAGGCTCTCGGGCGCGGGGCGAGTGAGGTGGGGACGTCCACGACCACGGGCGACGGCGGCATGACGCCGGAGGAGCGAGAGCACTCGCAGATTCTCGTCTACCAGGTGCTGCCGTCGAGGTACGGGCTCAACCCCGACGACCTCCGACGCGCCGACGCGATCGAGGTCGTCGTCGGCCAGGGGGCGAAGCCCGGCGGCGGCGGCATGCTACTCGGCCATAAGATCTCCGACCGGGTTGCCGCGATGCGCGACCTCCCCGCGGGCATAGACCAGCGAAGCGCGTCCCGCCATCCCGACTGGACGGGCCCCGACGACCTCGAGATCAAGATCGGCGAGCTGCGCGAGATCACCGACTGGGAGAAGCCGGTCTACGTCAAGGTGGGCGCGACGCGGACGTACTACGACGTGCAGCTCGCGGTCAAGGCCGGCGCAGACGTGATCGTCGTCGACGGCATGCAGGGGGGAACGGCGGCGACCCAGGACGTGTTCATCGAGCACGTCGGGATCCCGACGCTCCCGGCAGTGCGGCTCGCGGTCGACGCGCTCCAGGAGCTCGGGATGCACAGGCAGGTGCAGCTCATCGTCTCCGGCGGGATCCGGACGGGCGGCGACGTCGCGAAGGCACTCGCACTCGGTGCCGATGCGGTCTCGATCGGCACGGCCGCCTTGATCGCGATGGGCGACAACAGCCCCGAGTACGACCGGGAGTACCGGGAGATCGGCAGCGCCGCAGGCTTCTACGACGACTACCAGGCCGGCCGCGACCCGGTCGGGATCTCGACGCAGGACCCGGAGCTGGCGGCGCGGTTCGACCCGGTCATCGGCGGTCGCAAGGTCGCGAACTACCTGCGGGTGCTCACCCTCGAGACCCAGACACTTGCCCGCGCGTGCGGGAAGTCGCATGTCCACAACCTCGAGCCGGAGGATCTCGTCGCGCTGACGGTCGAGGCGGCCGCGATGGCGCGCGTCCCACTCGCCGGGACCGACTGGATCCCCGGGCTCGACGCTTCTGCAGGCAACCCCCGATGAAGGAGGCCTC
>DATKFF010000085.1:0-5122 GCA_035511595.1 Solirubrobacteraceae bacterium
CTCCGCGCCTACGCGGTCAACGCGGCATTCGGCCTGAACCGACACGGGTTGGTGGCCCATCCTTTGCTGTACGGGTTGATCCTGTTCACACGGATGCTCGGACCGGATGCGCGGCTGGTCGCCGTCGGGTTGCACGCGCACCCCGGGGTCCACCTGAAGGCCTGGGCGGTCCGGGAGGCCGGCGGCATCCTGCACGTGCTGCTGATCAACAAGGGTTCCGCGACGGCGACCGTCGCCCTGCGCCTTCCGGCCGTTGGCCCCGCCTCCGTAGAGCGCCTGCTCGCCCCTTCCGTCACCGCCCGCTCCGGCGTGACGCTCGACGGCCAGACGCTGGGTCGGCATGCCACCTGGCGCGGGCGCCCCTCAAAGGAGGCGGTCTCGCCGAGCGTCAATGGATACGTGCTCTCCGTCCCCGCGACCAGCGCCGCGCTGGTCACGGCCCGGCTTGCGAACGCAGCGCTCTGAGGGCCAAATCCGTCAGGGCGCGCGCAGCATCTCGGCGATGACCACCGCGTCGTTGTGCTCGGTGTCGCGGGCGCCGTAGACGATCGTTAGGGGGCCGTGGCTGGCGCGTTCCCGCAGCTCGTCGAGGCTGTCGCTGTGAGCGCGGAGCTCCTCGCGATAGCGCTTGCGGAACTCGGGAAACCGCTCCGGGTCATGACCGAACCACTTGCGCAAACCGGTACTCGGTGCCAGATCCCGTGCCCACTCATCGAGCCGAGCCCGCTCACGTGAGACACCGCGTGGCCATAGTCGGTCAATCAGGACCCGGTATCCGTCACTCTGTTCGGCCGGTTCGTAGACCCGCTTGGTGCGGACATCGAGCGCCATTGCAGGAAGTTACTCTCGCTGAACAGGCGCCCGCGGTGGCATCTTTGCCGACGATCTAGGCTTGATGGCATGGCCGTCAAGGACCCGCCGGCGTTCCTCGGCCGCTCCAGCGAGCGCGGGCTCCTGGACCGGCTGCTTGACAGCGTCCGACAGGGCCAGAGCCGAGTACTCGTGATCCGTGGCGAGGCTGGTCTCGGCAAGACCGCGCTGCTGCGGCATGCCGTCAGTCGGGCGGCCGGCTTCAAGGTCGCTCAGATCGCAGGGGTCGAGTCCGAGATGGAATTGCCGTTCGCTGGCTTGCACCAGCTGTGCGCGCCGATGCTGTCCGAGATCGACATGCTGCCGGAGCCTCAGCGGGACGCGCTCAGCATCGCATTCGGTCTCTCCTTCGGGAACGCGCCTGACCCATTTCTGGTCGCGCTGGCCGCGTTGAGCCTGCTGGCCCGGACCGCCGAGGCCCAGCCGCTGCTGTGCGTGGTCGACGACGCCCAATGGCTCGACGTCGCCTCGGCGCAAATCCTGGGATTCGTCGCGCGACGCCTGCTCGCGGAGTCGATCGCGATTGTGTTCGCGGTACGCGAACCGAGCGGTGAGCACGAGCTTGCGGGCCTCTCGGAGCTGCGCCTTACCGGCCTTCACGACGAAGACGCGCACGCCCTACTCGCCAGCGTCGTCTCCGGTCGCCTGGACGCGCCGGTCAGTGATCGGATCGTCGCGGAGACTCGCGGCAACCCGCTCGCAATATTGGAGTTGTCGCGCGGGATGACCTCGGCCGAGCTGGCCGGCGGCTTTGCCCTTCCCGATGCACTGGACGTTCCGGCGCGAATCGAGGAGCGCTACCGGCAGCGCAGCGATCAGCTCCCAGCGGCCACCCAGCAACTGATGCTGCTCGCCGCCGCGGATCCGGTCGGAGATGCCGCCCTGCTGTGGCGCGCGGCTGCGAGACTCGGCCTCACGCTCGAGTCGGCCGAGCCCGCGGCCGAGGCCGGCCTCCTCGAGATCGGTGCGCAGGTCCGCTTTCGTCATCCGTTGGTCAGATCCGCCGTGTACCGCAGCGCACCGCCGGCCGCCAGGCGTGCGGTTCACGGCGCGCTCGCGGCGGCCACCGACCCGGACACCGACCTCGACCGGCGCGCGTGGCACCTCGCGCATGCGGCAACTGCCCCGGACGAGGCAGTGGCCGCAGAGTTAATCGATTGCGCCGGCCGCGCCCAGCGGCGTGGGGGCGTTGCCGCCGCGGCGGCGTTTCTCGAGCGATCGGTGACGTTCACCTTCGATCCCGGCGAGCGTGCCCGCCGTGCGCTGGCCGCCGCGCGCGCGAAATTCGAGGCGGCGGACTTCTCATCAGCGCAATCCCTGCTTGCGCTCGCCGACGCAGGCCCGCTGGACGAGCTCGGCCGCGCCAAGGTGCAGGGGATGCGCGCGCAGATCGCATTTGACCTTCGCCGCGGGAGCGACGCTCCGGCACTCCTGCTGAGCGCGGCACGCCGGTTCGAGGCGCTTGACGTCGAGCTGGCCCGGGAGACGTACCTGGAGGCGCTGCTGTCGGCGATCTATGCGGCCGGCCTGGCACGGGGCACCGACGCTGCGGCCGTCGCGAGCGCCGCTCTCTCGGCGCCGCTCGGCGGCGAGCCGGTCACATCGAGGCAGCTGCTGCTGCGCGGCCTCGCCACCCGCTTCACGGAGGGCTACGCGGCATCGGCCCCTGCCTTGCGCGATGCGCTGTTGGCCCACCGCGGCGAGGAGCGGCGACTGGACTGGTTGTCGGTTGCGTACGACCTCGCGGCGATGGAGCTGTGGGACGACGCCGCTTGGCTCGAGCTCGCGTCCGGCCAGGCCGAGCTCGCGCGAGCGACGGGAACGCTGATCCTGCTCCCTTACGCGCTCGACTATCTCGCCGCGTTCCAGGTCCAGGCGGGAGACCTCTCGCTTGCCGCCGGACTCGTCGCAGAGGCCCAGGGCCTCGACCTCGGAGTCAGAGCTGAAACGCTCCCCTATATCGCCTTGCGGCTCGCGGCCTGGCGCGGCCAGGCTTCCACCGTCTCGAACCTGGTCGACGTGATGAGACGAGGTGCCCGTGAGCGCGGCGAGGGAAGCGCGATCACAGCAGCCGACTACTCGGCCGCCGTCCTCCACAACGGGCTCGGGCA
Source organism: Solirubrobacteraceae bacterium (assembly GCA_035511595.1). Lineage (GTDB taxonomy): Bacteria > Actinomycetota > Thermoleophilia > Solirubrobacterales > Solirubrobacteraceae > Palsa-465. The sequence goes on from DATKFF010000085.1 coordinate 2,982, forward strand.
GTACGAGCTGGCGCTGGAGGCCGCCGAGAAGGCGGCCGCAACGGACGAGCTGGTGACCTCATCGTGGGCGCTGTACGAGCTGATCGAGGCTGCTTCGCGAAGCGGACAGCATGCCGCCGCGAGCAGGGCGCTGGATCGCCTCGCCGATCGCACCCGCGCCAGCGGGACCGCCTGGGCGAAGGGAACAGAGGCTCGCTCGCGGGCGCTTGTCGAGGAGGGCGAGGCCGCCGAGCAGCTTTACCGCGAGGCGATCGAGTGGCTCGGCCACACGCGGATGGCGTCGTATCTGGCTCGCGCGCGTCTCACGTACGGAGAATGGCTCCGTCGCGAGGGACGGCGGGTCGAGGCGCGAGAGCAGCTGCGCGACGCGTACGGGACGTTCTCATCGATGGGGGCGGCCGGATTTGCCGACCGTACGCAGCGAGAGCTCCAGGCCACCGGCGAGAAGGTGCGAAAGCGTCAAGCGGACGCCCGCGACGAGCTCACGCCGCAGCAGCTGCGGGTCGCCGCGCTCGCTCGGGACGGACGCACGAATTCGGAGATCGCCGCGGAGCTCTACCTGAGCCCCCGTACCGTCGAGTGGCACCTCCGGCAGGTGTTCACAAAGCTCGGGATCCGCTCGCGCATCCAGCTCCACGGCGCGCTGCCGAGCCGCGAGCGCGAGGCGACGTCAGCCTAGACCCGCGGAGGGCGCTGCCCCGGCCACCGCACGCGCTCCAAACGCTCCGTCGCGTCCGGTGGAACACGGGGGTCATTGGCCCCCGTGCGTGAACCAGTGGCGGGACACGTGGATCACCGGAAGCGAGTGGCTGCACGGAGAGACATCGTGCTCGCGAGACCCTCAATCAAAGGAGCCAGCATGTCCAATCACTTCAGCGCCGCGATGCTCAAGTTCCCGGGCGACGACGCGCGCTTGGATGTGACCGACCTATTCGTGTTCGCGTCGCCACAGAGCCCGGGCAAGACGGTGCTGATCTTCGACGTCAACCCGCTGATGACGGGCGCTGATTTCCACCCTGACGGGGTCTACCGGATCAATGTCGACAACGACGGAGACCTGCAGGCGGATGTGGCGTTCTCATTCGTCTTCTCCGAGTCGAATGGCGGCGCTCAGACCGGGACGGTGTACTACGCCACGGGGAGCGAGGCTCGCCAACCGGAGCCCGCCGGCGAGGTGCTGATCGAAGGGACGCCCGTCGGGTTTGACGCGACGGCCAAGCCGGTCGAAGCCGGTGCGTGCCGGTTCTTCATCGGCGTCCGCAGCGACCCGTTCTTCGCCGATGGCGAAGGCGCGTTCCACGACTTTCAGTTCACCGGCGACGACACGTTCGGCGGCAAGAACGTCCTCTCGATGGCACTCGAGGTACCCGACGAGATGCTCGGCGCCGGCCCGGAGATCGGAGTCTGGGTGACGACGAGCGTCCGGCGCGACGGGACGCTCGTTCAGGTCGACCGCGAGGGCAACCCGTCGTTCAACCCGTTCTTCATCGACGAGCTCAAGAACAAGTTCAACGCCGGACAACCGAGCGACGACGTCGCGAACTACCTGGAACCGTGGTCGAAGCTGCTTGAGAGTCGCGGCTACCCAGCAGGCGTGGCCACGGAGGCTGCCCTGACGCTGTTGCCCGACCTCCTGCACTACAACCGCGGCCGGCCGGCGCACTACCCCAACGGCCGCGTCGTCACCGATGACGTCTACGACATGCGGATGCAGTTCCTGACCTATGGACGGGTGACCTCCGATGGCGTCCAGCAGCACGACGACTACCTGCGGGAGTTCCCGTTCCTCGGCGTGCCGAATGCCCAGCCGGCCGACGACACAGGCGGCGCACCGGCGGACTCAGTCCTGCACGCATAGAAACGCAAAACGCCACAGATAGTCAGCGAATGGAGAGTTTCAAATGACATTGATCAAAGTTGGAACTGAGAACACAGCCGAGATCGAGCTGCACTACCGCGATCACGGCTCGGGAAAGCCGATCGTCCTGATCCACGGGTATCCGCTCGACGGGAACTCCTGGGAGCGGCAGGAGCGCGTGCTGCTGGCCCAGGGATATCGCTGCATCACCTATGACCGGCGCGGGTTCGGACGCTCTAGCCAGCCGACGATCGGGTACGACTACGACACGTTCGCGGCCGAT
>DATKFF010000086.1:0-2983 GCA_035511595.1 Solirubrobacteraceae bacterium
GTCGGGGCGGGCACCCGGGAACCGGCCGGCGACGGCGCCCATCCGGCGACGGCGACGAGCGAGCGCGCGCTGACCTACGAGCAGTCGAGGGACCTGCTGGCGTCCGGGGGGGTGCGCGCCCCGCGCGAGTCGTTCGTCACCACCGCTGACGGGGCTGCCGCGGCGGCGGAGTGGATCGGGGGCCCAGTCGTGATGAAGCTGAGCGCACCTGGCCTGATCCACAAGACGGAGGTCGGCGGGGTGCGGCTCGGGATCCGCGGCGGGGAACAGGCGGCGGCCGCCTTCGACGAGATGACCTCGCCCGGGCGGCTGGCGCCCTTCGGGGTCGCGGCCGACGGTGTCTTCGTGCAGGAGATGGTCGCCGAGGGACTGGATCTGCTCATGAGCGTCCATGACGACGAGGTTTTCGGGCCGGTCCTGACCATCGGGGCCGGCGGTGTGGCCACCGAAATCGAGCGGGACGTCGCGCATCTCGCGATCCCGTTCGAGAACACCGAACTCCTGCGAGCGCTGCGCGGCCTGCGCCTGTGGCCGCATCTGGCGGGCTTTCGCGGGAAGCCGGGCAGCGATCTCGCGGTGCTCGCCCGCACGGCTCGCGCGGTCGCCGACGCGTACGCGTCCGAGGCGTCTTCGCTCGCCGAGATCGAGATCAACCCGCTGCGGGTGGTAGCCGACGTGGACCAGACCAGCTGCGTGGCGCTGGACATCGTCGCCCTGCGCCGGTAACCGGCGAGCCCTCGCGATTCGCTCGGGGTCTGTCGCATTGGCAATTTGCATGCAATAATTAATTCAGAACGGACGGTGGCGGCTCGACCGGAGCACTTGATCGCGGCACTCGGGCGGCGTCGCCGGGCTGACTGTGGCGTGCTGTACGCAGGCACCAGGTGGAGGGAGCAAGGCATGAAGGGTAGCCAGGCGGTCGCCGAAGTGCTGCGACGCGAGGGCGTGGACACGGTGTTCTGCTTCCCGGCCAACAAGATGATCGACACCGCGGCGGCCGTGGGAATCCGGCCGATCGTGGGGCGACAGGAGCGCAGCGTCATCAACATGGCGGACGCCTACAGCCGGACCTCGAACGGCGAGCGCATCGGCGTCGCGATGGTTCAGCACGGCCCGGGCGCCGAGCACGCATTCGGCGGCATCGCCCAGGCCTACGCCGATTCGGTGCCGCTGCTGTTGCTGCCGAACGGCAACACCCGCCGCGAGCTCGGGCTGCGCACGACGTTCGACGCGGTCGAGGCATACCGGCCCATCACGAAGTGGTCGGCCCGCTTCTCCACGGCGGAGACCGTGCACGAGCAGCTGCGCCGGGCGTTCCAGCTGATGCGCTCGGGCCGTCCCGGCCCGGTGGTGCTGGAGCTGCCGCTCGACGTCGCCGAGGACGAGTTCGACGACGCGCTGTTCGAGTACTCCCCGCCGGCCCGGTACCGCAGCGCGGCCGACCCCAGTGACGTCGAGCGCGCCGTGGGGCTTCTCCTCGACGCGCAGCGGCCGCTGATCCGGGCCGGCCACGGCGTGCTGTGGGCCGGCGCGACCGACGCCCTGGTCGAGTTCGCGGAGCTGATCAACGCGCCGGTCGCGACCACCTATGTCGGCAAGAGCGCGTTCCCGGAGGACCACCCGCTGTCGATCGGTTCGGGCGGTACGGCGGTCAGCCCGGGGATCCGGGCGTTCGTTCCGGACGCCGATGTCGTCCTCAGCATCGGCGCAAGCCTCATCACGACGCTGGGCTCCTTCCAGCTGCCGCCGGGCAAGACCATCATCCAGGCGACGAACGACCCCGACGACCTGGCGCAGCAGTACCCGATCGCGTGCGGTCTGGTGGGGGATGCCCAGCTGGTGCTCCGGCAGCTGACCGAGGAGCTGCGCAGCCAGCTGAAGTCACGCAAGCCAGCGAGCGCGGGCCGCGACACCCGGGCCGAGATCGCCGCCGTCGCCGCCCAGACCGCGGCCGAATGGAACCCGCGATTCTCCTCGGCCGAGGTGCCGATCAGCCCGCTCCGGGTGATCGGCGAGCTGATGCGGGCGGTGGACCCGGCGCGTACGGTCATCACGCACGACTCCGGCTATCCGCGCGACCACCTGGCGCCGCACTACGTCAGCACACGGCCCAGGGGCTACCTGGGCTGGGGCAACTCCACGCCGCTCGGTTCCTCGCTGGGCCTCGCGCTGGGCGCGAAAGTGGCCGCGCCGGACAAGCTGTCGGTCTGCTTCCTCGGCGACGCGGCGTTCGGACAGTGCGGCCTGGAACTGGAGACAGCGGTGCGCAACAAGATCCCGGTGCTCTGTGTGCTGGTGAACAACTCCGAGATGACCGGCTACGGCGATCACCAGCGCATAGCCGAGGAGCGGTTCGGCCTCAAGGCGCTGTCCGGCCGGTATTCGGAGGTCGGCAGCGCGCTCGGTGCGGAGTCCGCCCGCATCACCGACCCCGACGAGGTCGCCGCGAGCATTCAGAAGGGCATCGCCCGGGTGGAGTCAGGCGCGGTCGTTCTGCTCGAGTTCATTACGGCACCGCTGCGGCACCGGATCGCGGCCGCCGTCGTATTCGGCGGCTGAGTGCGATGACATACGTGGTCACACAGGCGTGTGTCGATGTCAAGGACCGCAGTTGCGTCGATCAGTGCCCGGTCGACTGCATATACGAGGGCGAGCGGATGATGTACATCCATCCCGACGAGTGCGTCGATTGCGGGGCCTGCGAGGCCGCGTGCCCGGTGTCGGCCATCTTCTACAGTTACGACCTGACTCCGGAGAGCGAGCCGTTCCTCGAGATCAACGCCCAGTTCTTCGCCGGGATCGGCTCGCCGGCGGGCGCGAGCAAACTTGGCCGGCCCGGCCGCGACCACAAGTTCGTCGCGAGCCTCCCGCACGCCGGCAGGCCGTAGATGGCGCACCCGCTGTCGGTCGCCATCGTAGGGTCGGGGCCCTCCGGCGCCTACTGCGCGCGACTGCTGAGCGAGGACGGCTCGCTCGACGCCCG
>DATKFF010000087.1:0-7113 GCA_035511595.1 Solirubrobacteraceae bacterium
GGGATCGTTCTGCGTGTCGGGGTCATATGCCGGCGTTATGGCAACCAGCCCCGCCACCCTCTCGGGGGATCGCAGCGCCAGCCCGAGAATCGTGTGCGCCCCCATCGAGGCCCCCGCGAGAACCGCGCGCTCGATCCCCAGTTGGTCGAGCACCGCCTCCAGATCGAGGCCGAGCTCGTCGTATCCGTACGCGTCGGGCTCGGCCGCCGGTGAGGACCGCCCGTGCCCGCGCGCGTCGTACGCGATCACCCGGTGCCCCGAGCGCTCCAGCAACCGCGAACCCATCACCACGTAGCGCCGAGTCGCGGTCAGGCCGTGCAGCAGAACCACCGGGATCCCCGTCCCGGATTCGGCCACGGACAGCCGCACGCCGCCGCGCGTGATCTCGTGCTCGGTGTCCACAGAAGTTGACGTCCGCGTTAGGTTACCGGGCCGGATCCGCCGCTACCATCGAGGTATGGACGTAACCGAGGCCACTTTCCAGTCAGCGGTGATCGACCGCTCGCACACGCTTCCCGTGGTCGTCGACTTCTGGGCCGAGTGGTGCGGCCCGTGCCGCCAGCTCGGGCCGGTGCTCGAGCGAGCCGCCGACGCGCGGGCCGGCAAGCTCGAGCTCGTGAAGCTCGACGTCGACGCCAACCCGGGGCTCGCTCGCACCTTCCAGATCCAGGGCATCCCGGCCGTCAAGGCGTTCCGCGACGGACGGGTTGCGGCGGAGTTCGTGGGCGCGCAGCCGCCGCAGGCGGTCGACCGCTTCCTCGACTCGCTGCTGCCCTCCGAGGCCGACGGCCTGGTCGACAACGGCGACGAGGCGTCGCTGCGCCGCGCGCTCGAGCTGGAGCCGACTCGTGCAGACGCGGCCGTGCCGCTCGCGCGGATCCTGCTCGAGCGTGGCGAGAGCGACGAGGCGCTTCAGATCCTCGGCCGCGTCCCGGGAAGCTTCGCCGCCGACGGGCTGGCCGCGCGGATCACGCTGGAACGCTCGCAGACCCCGGGCTCGCCCGATTTGGGCCCGGCATTCGCGGCTCTGGACGCCGGCGATCAGGAGCGCGGGCTCGAGCTGCTGATCGATGCGCTGCCCTCGGCCGACGGCGCTCGTGACGATATTCGCCGCGTCGTCGTGGGGATTCTCGAGGAGCTCGGGGTCGAGCATCCGCTCGCCCGGGAATCGCGCCGGAAGCTGGCCTCGGCACTGTATTAAGCCGAGTGACGCCTCGCGGCGTGATTTTTGTGAGGATCGGGGTATCCCCACTGCAGGATCATGCTGGCACCAGGCGATTCCTACATCGAGTCATACCCTGCGGTTCCCGATTCTGTCCCGCGTGCTCGGTCGGCGGTGACGACGTTCGCGGAGGATGCGGGTGCCTGTGAGGATCGCCTCCACTCGATCCGGCTCGCCACCTCGGAGGCGGTGACCAACGCCGTCCTGCACGCCTACGACGGCGGCAAACCGGGCCCGATCCAGCTGAGCGTCTCGTTCCTAGACGACGAGCTCTGGGTACTGATCGCAGATAGCGGCTGCGGGCTTCGAGCCCGGACCAACAGCCCCGGCCTGGGCCTCGGGCTCGCGCTGATCGCCCAAATGGCCGACGATTTCCAGATCCACAGCCGCGGATTGGGCGGCACCGAGCTGCAGATGCGCTTCAAGCTGGACTCGTCCGCCAAGCGGCAGGGACGGGGCCCGGGGCGGTTTCAGCGACGCGGATCCTTCTCGACCGCGGTTTCGCCCGCCTGATCGAGCTTCTGAACGACCAGGTAGCCGGGCTGGCGGTCGACGACGACCTCGAAATCGGGCCGCTCGTGACCGGGTACGACGATGAACCGGCGCGAGTGGGCGCGGATGTCCTCGTACTCGTGCACGCTCAGCTCCAGCAGCTCGTTGCACCCCAGGCGGGCGCACTCGCAGCGGAACCCGACGGGAGAGTCCTCCTCCCCAGGCCACTGTCCACGCTCGATCCCCTCGTTGATCTGGCGGAACACCGACTCGTTGGCGCCGATTCGCTCCTGGAGCTCATCTGTCACGACGCGACCCTCCCACGCTAAGCGTTCTTGATCACGATCCCCTCGAGGATGTACGCCGCCCGCTCGGTGGAGTCGATCGCGTTCTCGAGCCGCTCGAAGATGTCCTTCCACCGGATCACGACCATCGGATCGATCCCCACCTCGAACAGCGACGCGATCGCCTCGCGGACGATCCGATCGGCCTCATTCTCCAGCCGATGCACCTCGACCGTGTGCTCGCTGATGTCCTTGAACCCGCGTACTAGCGGGATCGCCTGCGCGATCTGCTGGGTCGCCGACCGCAACACGCCGGCGAGTCGCTGCGCCTGCACCATCGGCGCCTCGATCCGGTAGAGACCCAGGTAGTCGGCCACCTCCTCGGTGTAGTCGACGATGTCGTCCAGGGCCGAGGCGAGCTGGAGGATGTCCTCACGATCGATCGGCGTGACGAACGTCTGGTTCAGCCGCCTGATGATCTCGTGCGTGATCTGGTCCCCGTCCTGCTCGCACACCAGGATCTCCCGCGCGATGCCGCGCCGCTCGGGATATTCCTCGAGCATCTCGTCGAGTAACCGAGCGGCCTGCTCGATGTTGGCGCCCGCCCGTTCGAACAGGTCGAAGAACTCTCGGTCGCTTCCACGCAAGAAATTGGCTATCGACGCGATGACGGGGTCCCGGACGTGACGGCCGTGGGGCATCGCAGGCGCCCCGACGACCCATTTGATGGGTAGCACGCAGCATACGCCCAGCGGCGCCCCGAACGCGAGCAGTTCTACAAAGCGAGCGTCAACTGGCCGCCGGCGACGCCGCTCGGCTCCTCCAGGCCGGCGACCCGCACCCCGAGCAGGCGGACCGGTCGCGGCGGGTCGAACCGGCGCAGCAGCTCGAGCGCGATCGGCGCCACACGTTCGTGCTCGCTGACCGGCTCGGCGAGCGTCCGCGCGCGGGTATGGGTGGAGAAATCGTCGAGCCGAACCTTGATCCCGACGGTCCGGCCGCGGCGACGCTGATCGGCGAGCGCCGCGCACAGCCGCTCCACGAGCTCCCCGAGCACGGCCTCGAGCTCGGCGCGGTCGGCGATGTCACGGTCGAAGGTGACCTCCCGTGATTCCGACACGACCTTGCGGTCCTCGGTGACCGGCGCATCGTCCTCAAACCGGGCCCGGCGCTGCAGCTCGGCGGCGGCTCGCTGGCCGAACGAGGCGGCCAGCTCGTCGGCGTGCGCGGCCGCCAGCTGCGCCAGCGTCGAGATCCCCCGGGCCCGCAGCCGCTCGGCCGTCTTCGGTCCGATCCCGGGCACCAGCCCGCACGGCGAGGCCCCGAAGCGCTCGCATGCCTGCTCACGGGTCAGGACCACGAATCCCGCCGGCTTCTCGGCGTCTGAGGCCACCTTCGCGACGAGCTTGCTCGGCCCGATCCCCACCGAGCAGCTCAACTGCGTGGCAGCGTCGATCTGCTGGCGGACCAGCCGCATCGTCGCACGCGGCGCCGTCAGACCGGTGAGCTCGAGGTAGGCCTCGTCGAGCCCGATCACCTCGACGGTCTCGACGTGGGCCCGGACGATCGCCATCACCTCGCGTGAGGCCTCCCGGTAGTAGTCGAAATCGGGGGTCAGGACGATCGCGTCGGGGCACAGCCGCCGCGCGCGCGCCGCCGGCATCGCCGACCCCACCCCGAACCGCCGCGCCTCATATGACGCCGTCGTCACCACCGCGCGCGGGCCGCTCCCGGCGACGATCACCGGGAGCCCGCGGAGCTCCGGACGGCGCCGCAGCTCGACCGACACGTAGAACGCGTCCATGTCGAGGTGCGCGACGCAGCGGCCGGACATGATCCGCAGCGTAGGCGGCGGCGCAGACGGCTCGGGAGGCCGATCCGCGCCGCCGCGCGCTCGCTACGAGGAGGACCAGACGGTCTGCACGCCGCTGAAGCCGAGCGCCCCGGCGGTGTTCTGGTTCAGGTCCCAGGAGCGGCCGCCGACGTAGGGGCCGCGATCGTCGACCACCGCGTTGACCGTCCGCCCGCCGTACGTGAAGCTCACCCGGGAGCCACACGGCAGACTCACGTTCGCGACGCCGTAGTAGGCATGAAAGCCACAGGCGGTGTTGCCGCCGTCGTCATACCAGGACGCCATGCTCGACCGGTAGACGGTGACCGTCCCGGCGCCGTGGCTGGCAGCGGCGTTGGCGCCGTCGCCGGCGAACCGGACGCGGAGTCGCCGCTGGCCGAGGCCGGCGGCCGCGTAGCGCAGGCGGAATCCCCCGCGGGCGCCGGTGCGGGCCACCGCCAGCGTCACCCAGCGCCCTGCACGCAGGGTCTGGAGCGCCACGCGCCGATGGGCCGAGCCCGGCAGCAACCGTCCGCGGAGGTTCACGACCTCGCTGCCGAGTACGTTGATCGCGCGGTTGGGGACGCGGAGCGACGCGTCGACGGCGACCCGCTGCGGGGTCGTGGCCGTCGAGCCGGAGCTCGACGCCGCGATCGCCACCGGCGTGGTCGGCGAAGTCGGCGTGGACGAGGACGGCGAGCCGCCGCTGACCCTCACCTGGCCCGAGCGGGTGAGGCGCGCCACGAGTCGGAAGCTCCCGTCGGGCCGGACGGTGGTGGTGCGCAGCGAGCGCCACTCCGTGCTCCGCGCCGGGGCGTACTGGAGCGCCAGCTGCTGGCCGGCGTAGGACGGGGCGTGCCCGGTCACCACGAGGTTTCGGCCGTAGGCCAACCTGCGGGCGCGCATCTTGGCCTGGATCGGGCTCTGCGCGGCCGCTTGCTGGCCATGCGCGGGGGTGTTGCCGGCGAGCGCTGCCGCCGAAGCTGGGACTGCGAGCATCGTTGCGCCGACGGTCATGTGGACCAGGCGCGATTCGCGCAGGGATTGCCTGCGTTCCATTGAGCTTCTCCTTGCTGCTGTTCGACTGGAGGCCTACGGGGCTAGTCGGGCTCGCGACACGCGGCGGGCGCATGCCGCGCTCGCGGTGTCGCTACGGCCGCGGACCGGTTGCTTGGTCAGGCGGCCGATTCGCCCGGCCGGATGGAAGGCCTCACATCCGGCGGTGGGTTCCCCGTTCGCCCCCGCATCGAGCAGGGGCGACTCGGCAGATCGAATCGACGCCGTCGAGGATGGCAGACAGTTCCCTCAGAAAACTGTGAGACGAGGCACTGCCGCACCGCGGAAACGCGTGTGACGCGGGTCACATCCTGCAAGAATGGGACAGTGGCCAACGGCGATCGCCTGACCGGTCTGGACAGCTCGTTCCTGCACCTGGAGCGCGACGGGGCGCACATGCACGTGGCTGCGTGCGCGCTGTTCGAGGGAACGGCGCCGACCCACGAGGAGCTGATCAGGGGGATCGAGTCACGCCTGCACCTCGTCCCCCGATACCGGCAGCGGCTGGCGTTCGTGCCCCTCGGCCAGGGGCGACCGGTGTGGGTCGACGACCCGCATTTCAACGTCGCCTACCACGTGCGGCACACAGCGCTTCCGAAGCCCGGTGGCGAGGAGCAGCTGATGCGGCTGACCGGAAGGGTGTTCTCGCAGGCGCTTGACCGCAGCAAGCCGCTGTGGGAGATCTGGCTTGTGGAGGGTGTCGACGAGGGACGCTTTGCGCTGCTCTCAAAGACCCATCACGCGCTCGTCGACGGGATCTCCGGGATGGACATCATGACCGTGCTGTTCGACACTTCGCCGGAGCCGATGCCGGTCGCTGGGCCCGATCACCAGTGGACCCCGCGCCCGCTTCCGACGAGCGCACAGCTGCTTGCCGACGCGCTGCGCGAGCGGGCGACGGTCCCGGGCGAGATGGTCCGCGGCGTCCGTGCCGTGCTGCGCGGACCGCGGGCGGTGGCGGCGCGCGCGGCGGAGGCGGCCCAAGCGGTCGGAGCGCTGGCGCTCGGAGGGCTGCAGCCCGCTCCGTCGAGCCTGTTCAACGTTCCGATCGGCCCGCACCGCCGGTTCACGTGGGTGCGCGGCGACCTCAACGAGTTCAAGTCGGTCAAGAACGCGCTGGGCGGTACGGTCAACGACGTCGTGTTGACGGTGGTCGCCGGCGCGCTCGGCCGCTACATGCGCCTGCACGGCGAGGTGACCGACGGCGTCGAGCTACGCGCGATGGTCCCCGTGTCGGTCCGCGCCGACGTTGAGCGCGGCGCGCTCGGCAACCGCGTCGCGGCGATGTGGGCCCAGCTGCCCGTGGGCATCAGCGACCCGGTCGAACGCATGCACCGCGTGAGCGAGTCGATGGAGGACGTCAAGCAGTCCGGCCAGGCTGTCGGCGCCCAGGTGCTCACGGCGCTGACGGGATTCGCGCCGCCGACGATCGTCTCGCAGGCCGCCCGCCTCCAGGCGCGCCAGCGGCTGTTCAACCTCGTCGTGACAAACGTCCCGGGGCCGCAGTTCCCGCTCTACCTGCTCGGCCGCAAGCTCGAGGCGATCTTTCCGATGGTCCCGCTGGCGACCAACACCGCGCTTGGGATCGCGATCCTCAGCTACAACGGCCAGTTCAACTTCGGCCTGGCCGGCGACTACGACACGCTCGGCGACATCGACATGCTCGCCGACGAGCTGCGCTCCTCGATCGAGGAGCTCGTCGCCGCCGCCCGCTCACCCGTCTCCCCCGTCCCCGACGGGCACCGGCCGAGCGCCGGCCGCGGCGCGGTGCGCGCCGCAACTTGAGAGCACTCGAGCGGGCCGCGGTCGTAGTCGCGGCGCTGGCCCTGTCGTTCCTTCTGATCGCGCTGCTGTCCGGGTTCTTCACGAGCCGCGACCAGGGCGCCCTCGCTGGGACCGCGGCGGTCGCCGGTCATCGGTTTCGTGACCTCGGCGACGCGTTGCTCCGGCCCGGCCAACCCGCTCCGCGTTACGACTCGAGTCCGCCGACCAGCGGAGCTCACCTCCCAGAGCAGGTCACCCGCGACGGGGCCGAGCTCGACGACAACCAGCTGCTCGGGGCGCTGGCGAGCGGTGACGTCGTGATCCTCTTCGGAACCCCCGCTCCCTACCCCGCGCTGACCGCGCTGGCGGCGGCGCTGGCGCCATCGTTCACCCCCGCGCTCGCGAGCACCGGCGGCGCCGTGATCCTCGCCCGACGTCCGGGCACCACCGGGCTGATCGGGCTC
>DATKFF010000088.1:0-10098 GCA_035511595.1 Solirubrobacteraceae bacterium
TCATCGAGGAGCTCCTCCAGCGGTGGGGGCTCCGGCCAGGCCTCCGGCCCCAGCGCGGCGATCGTCTCGTCCTCGTCGACCTCCGCGGTCCGCAGCAGCTTCACCCACGCGCGCTGGCGCGTGCCGAACTCCCGCAGCCGCAACTCGCGGCCGTCCGTCAGTCGCACCAGCAGCCGCGAGGTGCGGTCACGCAGCGAGGCCCGTGAGTCGAAGATCTGCAGCCGCCCGGCGGACATCAGGTGGATGACCAGGGCCAGGCCGCCATCGAGCTCCAGCACGAACAGCTTGCCCCGCCGCCGCACCCACAGGAAGCGCTGCCCCTCGAGCGCCGACAGCGGCGGATCGAAGGTCTTCAGCGCGTTCACGCCGGGCGCCAGCGCCGACTCGATCTGCGCCCCGGAGAGCGCGGCGTCGAGCAACCGCGCTGTGATCTCAACCTCAGGTAACTCGGGCATTGCTCCAGATCGAGGTTAGCTGCCGGAGGAACCCAGTTTGCGGCCATACCTTGGATCAGATCGCCGCGGTTGCGGCGGCGATAGCCTCCCCCTGCATGAGCGTCGCGCTTGCTCCAGACGATCTGGTCCGTACCCACGCCGAGGCCGCGAGCAATTCGCGTGAGCCGCTGCTCGTACTCGAGCCGCTCGCCGACTTCCTGACCGAGCAAGGGCTGCCGACGCCCGCGGACGTCACGGCGACGCCGATCGGCGAGGGTCATTCGAACGTCACCTTCATCCTCTCGACGGGGGTCGTCGTGCGCCGCCCACCGCGCGGGCCACTGCCCCCGAGCGCGCACGACGTGCTGCGCGAAGCGCGACTGCTCCAGGCGCTCGAGCAGACTCCCGTCCGCGTTCCCAGGGTGCTTGCGGTATGCCCCGACCCCGACGTGGTCGGAGCACCGTTCTACGTGATGGAGCAGGTGCACGGCGAGGTGATCACCGACTCGATCCCGGCCCCGCTCGACAACGTCGAGCAGCGCGGCCGGATCGCAGACCAGCTCATCGATGCGCTGGTCGAGGTCCATTCGGTCGACTGGATGGCGGTCGGACTCGAGGGCTTCGGCAAGCCCAGTGGTTACCTCGAGCGCCAGCTGCGGCGGTTCACCGGCCTGTGGGAGCACAACCGCACTCGTGAGGTCCCCGAGGTCGAGCAGCTGCGGGACTGGCTCGCGGCCAACATGCCCGAGTCCCCGCCGGCGACGGTCGTGCACGGCGACTACCGGCTCGGAAACACGATGTTCGCGGCCGACGCGCCCGCGCGGCTGGTCGCGATCTTCGACTGGGAGATGGCGACGATCGGCGATCCCCTCGCGGACCTGGGATACCTCGTGATGCACTGGACCCAGCCCGACGACCCCGACTCGAAGTTCAGCCTCCACACCGTGACGCGGCTGCCCGGATTCCCCACTCGTGAGGAGCTGATCGGCCGCTACGAGGAACGCTCGGGACGCTCGATGGGGGCGCTCAACTGGTACGTGACGCTGGCGCTGTGGAAGGCCGTCGTGTTCATGGAGGGCAATTACAAGCGCGCGCTGGCCGGTTCCACCGACGATCCGTACCTCAGGAGCTTCGGCGACGGCGTCCTCGAGATCGCGCAGCGGGCGGTCCAGGTGTCCCGGCATGGCCTCTGAGAACGGCGCCGGCGCCTACCGCGGGCTGCTGGTGGACTGGGGCGGCGTGCTCACCAGCAACGTGTTCGAGACCTTCCGGGCCTTCTGCGAGCTGGAGGGACTCGAACCGAATGAGGTCGGCCGCCGCTTCCGTGAGGACCGCGCCTGCCGGGAGCTGCTGATCGGGCTTGAGACCGGCGCGCTCGACGAAGACGAGTTCGAACCGCAGTTCGCCGCGATGCTCGGCGTCAGCGCGCCGCAGCTGATCGACCGGATGTTCGCGGGCGGCCAGCCTGAGCAGCCGATGCTCGACGCCGTGCTCCGCGCCCGGGGCGCCGGGATCCGGACCGGCTTGATCTCCAACTCGTGGGGGACGAGGCGCTATGACCGTGAGTTGCTGGCGGAGCTGTTCGACGGGATCGTGATCTCCGGGGAGGAGGGGATGCGCAAGCCCACGCCCGAGATCTACGAGCTCGGAGCGGAGCGGATCGGGATCGAGCCCGGGGCCTGCGTATTCGTGGACGACCTGCCGTTCAACCTGGCGCCGGCATCGGAGCTGGGGATGGCCACGGTGCACCACACCTCCTCGGAGGAGACGATCTCAGAGCTCGAGCGCCTGCTCGGCGTCGAGCTGCGGTGAGGCTGCGGGCGCCGGCCACGCTCGCCGCCACGGCCGCTCTGCTGGCGGGATGCGGGAGCACACCGCCACCGTCGCTGATCCAGCTGCGCGCGCAGGGAACGAGGATCTGCGCCACCGCGGGCCACCGGCTGGGGCGGATTACACCGCCCCGCTCCGAAGCCGGCGGCGAGGCGTTCCTCAACCGCGGCCTCGGGGTGCTCCGTCCGGAGCTCAAGCGGCTGCGGCAGCTGCGCCCCCCCTCGGAGGGAGCCGATGTCTACCGGGCCGCGCTCGCCGCGCTCGCCGCCGAAGTCCAGTCGCTCCAGGGAACGCTCCGCGCGCTCGGGCGCCAACAGGACCCGGTGATCGCGTTCAAAACGCTTCAGCAGCATCTCGGCCCGCTGGAGAAGCAGGCCGACGATGCCTGGCAGGCGCTACAGATGCCGGCGTGCCTGCAGCGCTGAGACGTGCTTTGACGACGACGGCCGGCGCGGGCTGAGGAATCAGCCCACGCCGGCCAGGTCGACTTGAACGACTAGCCCTTCGTCGTCGACGGCGGCATGATGACCTTGATCTTCTCCGTGCAGGTCATGTGCACGCTGTCCGGGCTCGTGCAGTTCTCCACGCCCGTCGTGTTCTTGCCCTTGATCCCCTTGTAGACCCCGGTCCCGCCGGTCACCGTGACGGTCCCCTGCCAGGTCTGGCTTTCGAATCCCGAGAGGTCGCTCTGCGTCTCGGGAGTCCAGTCGAACGCGCCGCTGATCGTCCCGGCCTTGTAGTACGCCGTGTACGTGCCGACGGTGTCGCCGCTGTCGGGCACCGTGAACGGAGCCGACTCAACCCCGCCGCCGAAGCCCTTCGTCGAGCAGTGGATCGGGCCGTACATGTTGCCCTGCGACGCGGGCTGGGCAACGGAGTTGGAGCCATCCGGCGGCTCCGTCGTCAGCGACACGCTGCAGTTCAGTGTCGTCGGCTTGGCCGCCTTCTTACCGCTTCCCTTCTTCGGGCTGGCCGCAAACGCCATCCCCACTCCTACTGCTAGCGAGGCTGCCATGACCGCGGTCAGGGCGAACCACATACGACGTCTCACGAATACCTCCGGTGTTTCGAGTGGAAAACATCATCGAAGCCGCTCCGGAGCCCGACCGCATCCGCGGCCGGGCCCAGAAGCGAAATGGCTCTGGTCACGCTCTTACTGGATCGAGTGGAGCGTGGCCTCGGCGGCGTTGTGCACGTCCCTCGGCAGCGGCGCGAAGCCGAGCCGTGGCCCGAACGACTGCCCACTCCCGCTGAGCGCATAGGCGATGAACGACTGGAGCAGCCCTCCCTGCGGAGCGTTCGTCGGCGCCATCACGTACGTGAATGTCGAGATCGGGTACGCGTTCTTGGCGCCCCTCCCCGGGTTCACGATCGTCACCTGGTTGCCGTGCGGGACGCTGTGGACGATCGCCGCAGCGTTCTCGATCGCGCTGAGGTTCGGCTCCTCGTACCGGCCGGCGTTGTTCTGGATCGCCACGGTCTGGTGAATCAGGCCGTTGGCGAGCAGGTACGCCACCGAGATGTACGCGATGCCGCCGTTGGTGTTCGCCAGCGTCGCGGCCATGCCGCTGTTGCCCTTCGCCCCGACGCCGGCCGGGAAGCTGGGCTGAGTGGACGCGCCGACCTGGCCCCTGAACGTCGGCGAGATGTCGGACAGCTCCGAGGTGAACGCGAACGAGTCCCCGGAGGCGTCGTTACGCCAGATCGGGGTGATCGTCGCGCCCGGAATGTGAGCGCCCGGGTTGAGCCTCGTGATCGCTGAGTTGTTCCACGTCTTGATCTGCCCGAGGTAGATCGCGGCGAGCACGCGCGGGGTCAGGTGCAGAGCCTTCCCCCGGGGCAGCCTGAGGCCAGGGACGTTGAACGCGACCCCGGTGGCCGACAGGGCCCAGGGGATCTGGACGCAGCTGTTGCAGGGCGGCGACGAGTACGCGGCCAGCGGAGCGTCAGACGCACCGAAGTCGTCGGCACCCGAGGCGACTCCCTTGTAGCCGGCACCCGACCCGGTCGCCTGGAAGTTGATCGTATTGCCGGTCGAGCTGTCCCACGCGGCGATCCATTCCTGCGCGAGCGGCGCGACGAGCGTCGACCCCTGGCCGTTGAGGGTCGCCGCCGATGCCTCGGCAGCGCTGAGGCCTGCTGCACAGCCCGCGAGTAGCGTCGCGGCGCTGATGGTGGCCAATCTCTTCAAGAGCAAAGCAGTTCCTCCGTATTGGAAATGGCAGGTTTGCTCGTGCGGCCCGGCCGCGCCCCTCGAGCGGGGATAGCATCGCGGCGGTACGGGTCTCCCCTGTGGCCGACTCGTTACCAAAATGTCGAAATGTTGTGAACCGGCAGGAGGCGTGGCCGCTCGCTCGAGTGGTTGTCTTTACGCTCCGCGCCGTGTCCACGAGGTCAAGGATGGTGACCGGGCCTCGGCGCACGGTCGTTCGCTCGGCCTCAGGCGCCGGGCAACTCGGCGACCGTGTGCTGTTCGGGCTGTGCGCGGCGGCCGGCCTACTCGTCGCGTTCGTGCTGGTCGAGATCATCTACCAGCTGATCAGCAACTCGAGCACGTCGATCTCACGCTTCGGGCTCGGGTTCTTGGTCCACCAATCGTGGAACGTTCACCTGAACGAATTCGGCGCCGCGGCCCTGATCTACGGGACGCTCGTCAGCTCGCTGATGGCGCTCGCGATCGCGGGGCCGCTCGGGATCTCGATCGCGATCTACCTGTCGATGCTCGCCTCTCCGAGGGTTCGCTCCGTCGTCGGCCCGCTGGTCGAGATGCTCGCGGCCGTCCCGAGCATCATCTACGGGTTCTGGGGACTGATCGTCCTGGTCCCGTTCATCCACAACATCGAACCCGGATTGCACAGCGTGCTCGGGTGGATTCCACTGTTCGGGCCGCCCCAGACGACCGGACTCAGCCTGTTCACAGGCGCGCTCGTTCTGACGTTCATGATCCTGCCGATCATCGCCTCGCTCAGCCGGGACCTGTTCCTGACGGTGCCAGGGGAGCTCAAGGAGGGCGCCGCGGCGCTCGGCTCGACGCAGTGGGAGGTCATTCGCGGCGTCGTGCTTCCGAGCACGATCTCTGGCGTGACCGCGGCAATGGTGCTGGCCCTGGGACGCGCGCTCGGCGAGGCGATCGCGCTGTCGTTCATCGTCGGCGACGTGACAAAGATCAACGTCAATCTGTTCGCTCCTGGGGCGACGCTCGCCGAGCGGATCGCCAACCAGTTTCTCGGCGTCTCGACGAACCTCCAGCTCGCGTCGCTGTGGTACCTCGGCCTGGTGCTGCTCGTGATCGGCCTGCTGACGAGCCTGACCGCTCGTTTGATCGCGCGCCGTTTCGACGTCGAGCGCTCGATGGCAAAGGCAGTGATGGCGTGAGCGCCGGGACGGATCTCAAGGTTGATGCTTCGCTGTTTGACCCCACGGCGCCGCTCACCGCCTCGGGCAACCTTCGCCGCCGGGATGGGGTTGACCGCCTGATCCGCTATGGCGCGACGGTGGCGGCTGCGATCGGTGTCGCGATGCTCGTGCTCGTCATCTACGCCGTGGTCTCGAAGGGTGCGTCCGTAATCAGCCTCGGCTTCTTCGTACACAACCCGGTCGGGCTCGTCGGCGGGGGGATCGCCCCGTTTCTGGTGGGGACGCTCGAGGTCGTCGCGATCGCGGCGGTGATCGCGGTGCCCGTGGGGGTCCTCACGGGCCTGTACCTCACCGAGTTCGCGGGACCGAGCTCACGCACCGGAAACGCGCTGAAGCTCGGGCTCGACCTGATGCAGGGGCTGCCGACGATCGTGGTCGGGCTGTTCGTCTACGGGCTCATCGTCGTGGGGCTGCAGGGCGGCAAGCAATCCGGAATCGCTGCTTCCGTGGCGCTTGCGATCGTGATCCTGCCGCTGATGGCGCGCTCGGCTCAGGAGGTACTGCTGCTCGTCCCGGGAACCCTGCGCGAGGCGTCCGACGCGCTCGGGGTCAGCCGCTGGCGTTCGGTCCTCACCGTGATCCTCCCCGCTGCGACCGGCGGGATCGTCACCGGGGCGATCCTCGCGATCGCACGCGCAGCGGGTGAGACCGCCCCGATCCTGCTGACGGACTCGGTGTTCAGCAGCAACTCGGTGTCGCTGAACCCGTTCCACGGCATCGCGACGATCCCGTTGTACATCCTCACGATCGCCGATCAGGCGATCCCGGAGGCGTTCGCACACGCGTGGGGGGCCGCGTTCGTGCTGCTGGTGATGATCCTGTTCGCAAACGTGCTCGCGCGTGTGATCCTCGCCCGCAGCCGTGCGAAGATGGGCGGGTCATGACCGTCTGGGACCCGACGGACAGCCGCCAGGGCGACGGGCCGGTGCCGGGGCGTGTGCGGATCCGCACCGATACGCCCGCGCCCACGATCGCGAGCCGTCGCAGCGAAGGGGCGCGGATCAACGACTCACGACCGGTGGTGTTCGACATCCGCGACATGTCCGTCTACTACGGCTCGAATCGCGCGCTGATGGGCACCAGCGTGAAGATCCGCCGCAACCTGGTGACGGCGGTGATCGGGCCGTCCGGGTGCGGCAAGTCGACCTTCATCCGCAGCCTCAACCGGATGAACGACTCGATTCCGAGTTTCAGGCTGACCGGCCAGGTGCTCTATCACGGACACGACGTGTACGGCCCCGGGGTCAACCGGGTCGAGGTGCGGCGGAGGATCGGGATGGTGTTCCAGAAGCCGAACCCGTTCCCGAAGACGATCTACGACAACGTCGCGTGGGCGCCGCGCAACCTTGGGCTGAGGTCCGGTCTCGACGAGCGCGTCGAGCGCGCACTGCGGCAGGCTGCGCTATGGGACGAGGTGAAAAACCGGCTGCGCACGAGCGCGCTGGGTCTCTCCGGCGGCCAGCAGCAGCGCCTGTGCATCGCGCGGGCGATCGCAGTCGAGCCCGACGTGCTGCTGCTCGACGAGCCGGCGTCGGCGCTTGACCCCGTGTCGACGGCGGCGATCGAGGACCTGATGCACTCGCTCAAGAACCGTTTCACGATCGTGATCGTCACGCACAACATGCAACAGGCCGCACGCGTCGCCGACCAGACCGCGTTCTTCAGCCTCGACCGCGTCGATCAGGTCGGCACGCTGATCGAGTTCGGCGAGACCGAGGAGATCTTCCGCAGCCCGCGGGACACGCGCACCCGCGACTACGTCACCGGGCAGTTCGGTTAGCGCCGACGCTCGGATCCGCCGCGCTTAGGGCGCAGCGATCGTGTCGCTGTGCACTTCCTGCATCAGCGGCTGCCCGCACTGCCAGCAATAGGCGGCACCCGTCGAGTGGGGCGCCCCGCACGACGCGCATTCGCCGGCGGTCGCCGTCTCCTCGAGCCGGAGGATGCGCTCGACCTCGTTCAGCTCGGCGTCGGCGTTCTGCAGCTCCGCCGCGCGGCGCACGAGCACGTCCACGCGGATCCGGTCGCGGATCGCCATCTCATAGACCAGGCCGCCGAGGTCCCACTGGAGCTCCGCGACCTTGGCGTTCAACTGGTCACGCCGGCGCTGGATGTCGATCAAGGCGGCGTCGCTGACCGGCTCGCCGAACGCGGCACCGTTGGCGCTCTCGGAACTCGTGCGATGCCTGGAAGGAACCACGCCACGGACGGCCTCACTGGCCCGCTGAAGGAACTCCGGCACGCTAGCCGCCCGGGAAGAAGTTGCCGGTGAACGTGCCGTTCTCGCAGCCCGCACCGCCGCTGCACTTGCCGCCGACCTGCTGCTGCACGTTCTTTGACAGGTTGTTGCTCGACCCGAGCACCTTGGACGCGGCCGTCGAGGCGGCCTTGGCGGTCTTGGCGCTGACGGTGACGTGCGTCACCTTCACCTTGCCGTGGGAAGCCTTTCTGGTCGAGCCGGAGGTGGTCGCGTTCGACGCCGTGTTCGCTCCGTTGCCCGCTCCCGCGGCGCCCCCGACCGTGATCACCTGGGGCGCCAGCGCGCGGGCCGGCGTGCCGCTGTTGCTGTCGTGGCCGATCAGCACCCCGACGCCCATCGCGATCAGCAGCGTGGCGACGCCTGCGACAAGCGTTGTCGCCGAAGAGAAGCGGGCCCGGCGCGCCGGGGGCGGCGGCGATGACGCCGCCGGTGCCGATTCTGGGGCCGCCATCGTGTCGGGGGAGAAGCGTGGGCGCCCGCGGCGCTCGCCACAGCTGACGCAGTAACGCTGGTCGGGCGCCAGCGGCGATTGGCAATTCGCGCAGCGGTCCCCGACGACCCCCGTGAGAAGCTCGTTGGTTGGTGCGTCGTCCTCCGCAGCCTTGATGGCATCCATTGACACGGCTTCCGCAGTATGGTCCGCCCTGCCGCAAGGGATGTAACCAAGATGTGACCGAGCTCCTCTGGCGCCGGACTGTTACAAGGCGTTGAACGGGGGCTTCCGGGCTTTTGTGCTGGTCACAGAGCGTTCACATTCTTGGCCTCCGCGCACGCGAGACTTGTCACCGCTATGGACCGAGATCTGGGCAGCGAACAGCAGGTGACGAGCTGCGCCGAGTGCGGCTCCTCGCTCGCCCACGACCAGCGCTACTGCGTCGAATGCGGCCGGCGCCGGGGCGCGCTGCCGCGGCACGTCTCCCAGATGATCGGCGGTGTCAAGGAGCGCGGGGAGCGGGTCGTCCCGGGAAGCACGCTGCCGGACGAGGACGAGCCGAGGAGGTTCGATGCCTGGATCGGCGCGCCCCGCGCCGCCGCCGTGGCCGTTCTGGGGATGCTCGGGTTCGGCGTGGTCGTCGGGTCGCTCGTCAGTGGCAGCGCCGCCAGCCCGCTGGCGCCGATCATCGTCGCCTTCTCGCCGTCGTCGGCCTCGCAGGCGGGCGCCAACGGCTCCGGCGCTGGGGGCGGTGGTGGTGGAGGCGGCGGCGGCGGCAACGTCACGATCACCACGACCACGCCCGCGCCCCAGAGCAGCACCAACTCGGGCTCGGGCGGCGGCTCGGGCTCGACCACAACGACCGGTACCACCAGCTCGACGACCTTGCCGCCGATCAAGCACGTGTTCATGGTCGTCCTCGACGACCAGGGTTACAACGAGACCTTCGGGCACAGCAACAACGACCCGTACCTGGCGAAGACGCTTGTGAAGCAGGGCGAGCTGGTGGTCAACTACTACGCGGTCGCGGGAAGTCCGCTCGGGAACGAGATCGCGATGGTGAGCGGCCAGGGGCCGAATCCCGAGACGGCCAACGACTGCCCCACCTACGACAGCCTGATCGCGTTTGGTCAGGGCGCGGATAACCAGGAGCTCGGCAGCGGCTGTGTCAATCCGACCTCGGCGCAGACGATCGCCGACGAGCTGACCGCCGACAAGCTGACGTGGAAGGCCTACCTGCAGACCAAGAGCCCGCAGCGGAAGGCCGGCTACGAGCAATGCCATCCACCGCTCGGCAGCTCCAAGGGCTCGCACCCCACGTCCTCCCAGCCCTACGCGGCGTGGCGGAACCCGTTCCTCTACTTCAAGTCGTTGACGGCGGCGGCGTGCCCAAAGAACGACGTGCCGTTGAGCCAGCTCTCAACCGACCTGAAGAAGACGAGCACCACCCCGTCGCTCTCCTACATCGTCGCGGACGTGTGTGACGACGGCAGCCCCACCTCGTGCGCGCCGGGGACGACGGCCGGCATGGGTCCCGCAGACACGTTCCTGAAGTCGGTGATCCCTGAGATCGAGAAGTCAGCCGCGTACAAGGCCGACGGAATGATCGCGATCACGTTCGACAACGCTCCGCAGAGCGGGCCTTTTGCCGACTCGAGCAGCTGCTGTAACAACCCGACGTACCCGAATGACGCGAACGGCGGCCAGCCGAGCGCACAGAGCGG
>DATKFF010000089.1:0-4724 GCA_035511595.1 Solirubrobacteraceae bacterium
CTCGCCCGGCAAGGAGACGGTCCGCCGCTGCAGCTTCATGTGGGGGGTGCAGGCGGCGTCGATGCAGCGCCACGAGGTCACCGAGGCCCTGATCGCGGACGCGGCGCGGCGCGTCGTCGAGCTCGGCTGGGTCAAGTCGGGGGCGCGCATCGGGATCACCGCCGGGCTGCCCAGCGGGCTCCCGGGGACCACCAGCCTGATCCAGATCCAGCGCGTCTAGGGGCCGCTCAGCCGAGCGAGCGCTGCGCGCGGCCCGAGTCGAAGAACTCGGCCTCCTGGCGGCCGAGCTCGGTCGCGGGCGGGTCGTCGTAGAACCACTCCCGCGCGATCCGGTGGAAGTTGCCGCGCGCGTGGAGCTGCGAGAGGACCGCCAGCGTCAGCACCTCCATGCGCCTACCGAAGATGTGATCGGGCGGCGCCTGCTCATGGCGGAGCTGTCCGAAGTACTGCGAGCGTGGGTCGCTCATGTCGATCAGCACCTGGGTCGCGTACTCGGGTGTGAGCTCGACGTACCCGTCGACCGTGTACCAACCGGTGGCGGCCCGGAACTGCTCGAGCACGCGCGCGGGATCGAACTTGTCAGGCTCGGGAAAGAACCCGGTCTCGGTCCCGAGCCGCATGATCGTCTCGACGTCGCCCTCGATGATCGCCCGCGCGACGGCGATCTCGATGTCGACGGCGCCCGCCGGCATGCGCTTGAACAAGCCGAAGTCGAGGAACGCCATCCGCCCGTCCTCCAGCAGCAGCGAGTTGCCGGGGTGAGGGTCGCCCGAGAACTGGTGCTGTCGGTACAGGCTCCCGAAGTAGAAGCGGAACTGGATCTCGCCGATCCGGTCGCGCTCATCGTGCGGATAGGCCTTGAGCTCCTCGAAGCCGGTGCCGTGGACGTACTCGGAGACCATCACCCGCTCGTGCGAGAGCGAGCTGATCACGTCCGGAACGACGATGAACGGGTGCCCGCGGAAGGTCCTCGCCATCGCCTTCTGGTTGCTGGCCTCCAGCTCGTAGTCGAGCTCTTCCTCGATCCGGTCGCGGATCTCCTTGCCGATCGCGTTTGGGTCCATGCCTGGGGCGATCCGCTTGAGCAACCGCAGAATCAGCCCGAGGTTCTGCAGGTCGGCGCGGACCGCTGCGGCCACCCCGGGGTACTGGACCTTGACCGCAACCACCCGCCCGTCGTGGAGCTGGGCGCGGTAGACCTGACCGATCGAGGCCGCGGCGATCGGCTCCTCGTCGAAGTCCTCGAACACGTCCGAGAGCTGCTCGCCGAACTCGTCCTCGATCACCTTGCGCATCTGCTTGAAGGTGACCGTCGGGGCGGCGTCGCGCAGCCGGGCGAGCTTGGCCTGGAACTCCTCGCGGTACTCCTCGGGCACCAGGCCGACGTCGAGGAACGACATCACCTGTCCGAGCTTCATCGCGGCGCCCTTCATGTGGCCGAGCGCATCGACGATCTGCTCGGCAGCCTCGACATGCCGGCGCTCGAGCGCCGCCTGCCGCCCGTCCTTGGTGCGCGCCACGTTGGTCACGTGGGTTCCCGCTTGGCGGATCGCCTGACCTGCCGCAAGCCCCCCGATTTTCGCGGTGCGCCCCACGCGCGTGGTGGGGATGCTGTCTCTCGCCACTACTCGGTTAATCCTAGCCCGCGGCGGCTAACCCGCCGTCGGCGCGCCGTCGGTCTGCACCTGGGATCCCGGGACGATGTCGTCTGAGCCGTCCTCCCAGCGCACCCATGCCTTGTGGCCGCCGTCGTAGTCCTCGGCGAACAGGATCAGCGTGGCCGGCTCGCCGAACGCCGTGGCGCTCTTCGTACCTTCGGGGTCGAGCCCGCGCCAGATCCGCACGAACGGGTTGTGCTCGAGCTCCTCTGCGACGGTCGTCGGATCCGTATGTCCGGGGTGGATCCGCGTCTCCGGCGGGAGCTTCAGGAGCCGGTCCATGATCGAGTTCTTGAGGTCGGCGTAGCTGGTGTGGCCGGGCGCGCGGACCCCGCCGACCGAGCCCCTGAACAGGGTGTCGCCGGTGAACACGTCGGTCCCGCCGACGAGCAGCGACAGCATTCCGGCGGTGTGCCCGGGAGTGTGGATCGGCTCGATCTCGAGCGCGCCGCTGATGATCGGGGCGCCCGGTTCCATCGTGCCGCTGACGCCGTCGACCAGCTCGCGCTCCAGCGGGTGGATCAGCACCTCGGCCTGCGGGTGACGCTCCCGGACACGGTCGAGCTCGGCGACGTGGTCGTGGTGGTGGTGGGTCAGGAGCACGTGGGTCAGCGAGAAGCGCATCCGGTCGAGCACGTCCAGCAGCGGCTGCACCGGCCCGCCGGCGTCGATCATCACCGCGTGGGAGCCGAGCTCGTCGGCCACCAGATAGGTGTTCGACAGCCAGCCGTCGTGCATCGAGCGCTCGATGATCACCGGGCCGGAGGCTACCGGTAGGGTGGGGCGATGTCCTTGATCCACACCTGCTACCGAATCACCGACGTCGATCGTTCGGTCGCCTTCTACAACGCGCTCGGGTTCGAGGAGAAGGGCCGGATCCCGATCCGGGACGAGGCGATCAACGTGTTCCTGGGACTTCCCGACGACGGCCCCGAGCCGCGGCTCGAGCTGACCTACAACTTCGGCGTCGAGTCCTACGACGTCGGCACCGGCTACGGCCACATCGCGATCACCACGCCCGACCTCGACGGCGCGCTGTCGCAGCTCGCCGATCAGGGGATCGAACCCGAGCGCCCGCCCTACAGCATCCGCGAGGGCGGCTCGCGGCTGTGCTTCGTACGCGACCCCGACGGCTACCGGATCGAGCTGATCGAGCGCGGCTGAGCGGGGCGGGCGTTCGCCGTGAGCGCCTCAGGCCGGGCTGAGCACCTGTTCGCTTTGGGTGATCGTCAGCATCCGCCAGATTTGCGGCTGGACCTGGGGCAATATCTCCAGCCAGCCTCTTCCGCCGACGGTCGCCCGCGTCAACGCACGAAGCCCCGCGGCGTCCATGAACTCGACCCCGGAGATGTCGAGGCGGACGTGGGTGCTCGTATGTCTGAGTTCATTCAGGAGCGATTCGAGGGCCGTGCCGGTGGAAAGGTCGAGCTCGCCTGCGACGCGTAGGCGAGTGACGCCGTCGTGGGCGCTCGCGTCGAACCTGATGTTTGGCTGGTCCCGTATAGCTCCGAACGCTCCTCTGAGATCAGAGCCCGTCCGGTCTCGATGTTCGCCTCCGTCGCGACCGGAATCAAGACCCAGGGCACGAGATCGACGCTCCGAGCCAAAAGTTCGACCAACGGTGGTAGGCCGTCTGGCGGAGCGCGCCGCCGCCGCCCGCCGCTCGGCGTGCGCCCGGGCGGGGTAACTTAAGCGGTACAGATGCCCGAGGCGAGCAAAATCGGTTATCTCCTGGAGCGGATGACGCAGGGCGTCGCCGCCCACGATCGTGAGAACCCGGAGCACCACACCTGGGGGATCGGGATGGCGCACTTCGATATCGAGCGGCTCGGCCTCGAGGACGGCGAGGAGATCCTCCCGGGGATCGTGCTCCAGGCCGACGGCGGGATGACCGGCCAGTTCCGGATCCTTTGCGACGGCCAGCACGGCGGCGCGGTCGAGGAAGAGGAGGAGCTCGTCGAGGCGGTCGCCGAGCAGGAGCTCGCGCTGCCGGTACACAGCCCGGGCTCCGACCGCGAGCCGCCCCCGCTGGAGCCGCCGCTCTAGCGCCTCACACCCGCGGCGGCGCGATTCCCGCGCGCTGCGCGATCTGCTGCACGAGCCCGGCGATCGTCGGGCACTCGACCCCGTGACGCTCCCCGGCGCGGAGCACCGCCCCCGGGATCGCGTCGAGCTCGGGCTCACGACCGGCGGCGATGTCACGCTGCATCGAGGAGCCGAGCTCGGGGTGGGCGTCCTCGAGCTCGGCCAATGGGGTGGCGGCGTCGATCTCGGCTCCCTCGGCCCGGGCGACCGCAGCCCCCTCCGCGAGGCAGCCCTCGAGCGCGGCGCGCCAGGCCGGGTCCGAGCGGATGAAGCCGATCGGCCGGTCGATCGCACTCGTCGTACACGCCAGCGCGTTCAGCCGCACGAGCTTCGACCACAGGATCTGCGCCTCGCT
Source organism: Solirubrobacteraceae bacterium (assembly GCA_035511595.1). GTDB lineage: Bacteria > Actinomycetota > Thermoleophilia > Solirubrobacterales > Solirubrobacteraceae > Palsa-465. The sequence goes on from DATKFF010000089.1 coordinate 4,099, forward strand.
CGGGCCGATCTGCGCCGGAACCTCGGCGCGCTGCAGCGTGCCCGCCAGCTGTTCGAGCCGCGGGCGCGGCCCCGGATCGTCCGAGGCGAGATCGACGCGCAGGAACGGGCTCGTCTGCACGATCTGGCCGGGAGCCGGCCGGTCAGCCTCGATCCGGATCGTCCCCGCGGCGACGGCGGTGGCGCCGAAGCGCTCACGCAGCAGCGCGATGTGGTCGATCCCGTTGAGCAGCGGCACCACCAATCCCACCTCGGCCTTGATCCGGTCCAGCGCCGCCGGCAGGCTGGTCGCCTTAGTGGCGATGATCAGCGTCTCTGCCGGCTCGGTCAGCTCGGCTGCCGCCTGCGGGCGGGAGGTGAAGTCGCCCAGCCGCACGCTCCGGACCGCGATGCCGTCGCGGTTGATCACCGCCGCGGTCGACTCCTGCGCGATCACACGCACCTGCTCGCCGGCTCGAGCCAGCGCCGCCGCGATGAAGCCGCCGACCCCTCCGGGCCCCAGGACCGAGACGCGATTCACGGCGCGGGAGCATATGCGGCCGGCCCAGTAGGGTTCATCCGGGGCCCCGTGAACAACTTGTTGCAGCGCCTGCGCTGCTTTAGAGAGGAGCATCAATGCTGAGAGGG
>DATKFF010000090.1:0-5010 GCA_035511595.1 Solirubrobacteraceae bacterium
GGGCGATGACAAGGGTCGGTCGATACCCGAACATCTGCCGCACTATCGAGGCATCGCCGGCAACCTAATGAGCGACCAGGCCGACGGTCTAGAGCAGCTCAGTGACGAAGCGAGGCGTGCGCACCGGCAGGAGCTGACGCCACTCAGCTTCCTGGAGCGGAGCGTGCAGGTGTATCCCGGCCGTGTCGCCGTCACTCACGAGCGCCGGCAATACACCTACCGCGAGCTCGGCGATCGCGTCAATCGGCTCGCGTCGGCCCTCGTGAGAGCCGGCCTCCAGAAGGGCGACCGGGTGGCGTACATCTGCCCGAACATCCCCGCCTTGCTCGAGGGCCACTTTGCGGTTCCGCTCGCCGGCGGTGTTCTCGTCGCGCTCAACTACCGACTCGGCGCTTCGGAGATCGCTCGCATCCTCGACCACGCCCGGGCACGGTTTCTGTTCGTCGACCACGAGTTCGAGCATCTGGCCGTCCACGCCAATGCCGGCATCAGCGTAATTCGCGTCGAGGACAGCGGCGCGCCCGAGGATCCATACGAGGCCTTCCTGACCACCGGCTCGCCGCAACCGCTCCCGATCACGCTCGCAGATGAAAACGAGGCGATCTCAATCAACTACACCTCGGGTACCACGGGGTCGCCGAAGGGCGCCGTCTACCACCATCGGGGCGCCTACCTCAACGCGCTCGGCGAGGTAATCGAGACACGGCTGACCTCGGCCAGCGTGTGCCTATGGACGCTTCCGATGTTCCACTGCAATGGCTGGTGCTTTCCGTGGGCCGTGACAGCGGTCGGCGGTCGTCACGTATGCCTCAGGAAGGTCGACCCGGCGCGGATCTGGGGGTTGATCGAGCGGGAGGCTGTCACCCACTACAACGCCGCGCCGACCGTGCAGACGAGCCTGATCAACAACGAGAATGCGCAGCCCATTGGCCGTGAGATCACGACCTGTGTGTCGGGCTCACCGCCCTCACGCGAGTTGTTCGTCGGGCTGCGGCGGCTGGGAATCACGCCGATTCATGTCTACGGAGCAACCGAGCTGTACGGGCCGTACATGATCTGCGAGCCACAGCCCGAGTGGGGACAGCTTCCCCTGGACGATCAGGCCGCATTGCTCAGCCGGCAAGGCGTCAACTACGTTGTCGCCTGTCCCGTGCGGGTCGTCGATGACGACGGATTCGACGTTCCCGCCGACGGCGCGACGCTCGGCGAGGTCCTGATGCGCGGCAATACGGTGATGACGGGCTACTTCCGTGACCCGGAGCAGACCGAGCTGACGCTCGCTGATGGCTGGTACCACTCTGGCGACCTGGCCGTGCGCCACCAGGACGGGTACGTCGAGCTGCGGGACCGCAAGAAGGACATCATCATCTCCGGCGGCGAGAACATCTCGAGCATCGAGGTCGAGCGCGCGATCAGGCGGCATCCGGCAGTCCTCGACGTCGCCGTTGTCTCGACTCCCGATGAGAAGTGGGGCGAGCGCCCCAAGGCGTTCGTCGAGGTCGTCGATGGCGCTGAGGTGTCGCCCGCAGACATCATCGCATTCGCCGAGCAGCACCTCCCGCGCTACATGCGGCCCGATGCGGTTGAGTTCAGAAAGCTGACGAGGACCGCAACGGGCAAGACGGAGAAGAAGCCCCTGCGTGACAAGGAGTGGGCCGGTCACGACCGCCGGGTCGGCTAAAGGACTTCGAGGCCCCGTGGCCGCCAGGGGGTCGACCGCTCAGTCGCTGTTGCGGGCGAGGAATTGCCCGACGTAGCGATCGGCCTCCGGCTCGTCGGTGACATACAGGTGGCCGGCCCCAGGCCAGAGCTTGAACTCTGCCCCTGGGATTGCGTTTGCAAGTAATTCGCCGTTGCCAGGCGGCATCACAGCGTCCTCCTCGCCGTGCACGACGAGCGTCGGAAGCCGTAGAGAGCCAAGCCGTCCGACCGTGTTGTGCGATGCCGCGGCCCCGACCTGGTGGAGGTAGGCGAGCGTGTCAGTCTGATGCTCGACCCGCCTGGCGATGTCCTCCGCGATCCGCTCGCCGTGCTCACGGCGGGTGCGGAGTCCGTAGTTGTAGGGCACGGCCGCCCATTCGGCCTCCTCCGGGGCCATGGCGCCGACACGCACGAAGAACGTGAGCGGCTGCGGCTTGGCCAGGACGGCTTCCGGGCCACCTCCGGTCGTCGCTCCCAGCACGAGCGCTCGCACGCGTTCGGGATAGCGCAGCGCCAACTCCTGCGCCACCATCCCGCCCAGGGACAGTCCGTAAGCGTGAGCGCGCTCGACGCCGGCCGCATCGAGCACCGCAACCGCGTCGTCGGCCATCTGCGCCACGACGTAAGGCAACGGCCAGCGACTGCTACGCCCTACGTCACGGTTATCGAAGCTCAGTACCTGGAAGGAACCCGACAGCACGGGCACCGTCCGCCACCAGGCATCGAGCGTCATCGCCTGACCGCTGATCAGCAGCACCGCCGGTCCGCTGCCGACGCTCTCGTAGAACAGTTCGACGGGTCCATTGCGAGCGATTGGCATGGCGAGGGCGATGATCGCCTGCGGCGGCGTACAGCGCCTGTGGCCCTGGGGGCGGTACGGACTGTTCCAACGGGCGGAGTACCCCGGTCGGTGGTGCACGAGCCGGGACCGCGCCCGGCGTCGTAGTGTCGAAGCCGCCCTGTGGCGGATGACAAAGCCACGCCCTTCCGACAGCATCGCCACGGTGAATTCGACGCAGACATCTCAGCCGACAGTCCCGTCGGTCACGCAGGTGACCTCATGAGCATCGGCGCGGTTGCCGCCACCCCGTGGGTTGGCTCACACGCCTCCGGCGACGCGACTCTCCTGGCCGCTGTCGCCGAGCTCGCCACGGCAACCACCGAGGAGCTCGCCGAGCGCGCCCGGTCTGCGCTCGCTCCGGTCCTCCCCCACCAGGCGCTCGTGATCCTGGCGCCAAATGCCGAGTCACTTCCCGTGCGGATCGCGGCGCCCGACGAGCTGCGTCAGCGCCTGGCCGCAATCGACTGGACGGGCCTCATCGGCGGCGAGATCGCTGCCGAAGACGGCGCCTCCCGGATCGCCGTTCCCGATGCGATCGCCGGCCTACGACCCGGTGCTTGGGTAGCGGGCTCGGGCGGATCTGGGATCGCCCTGATCGTCGGCTCACAGCACCACTTGGAAATCGGACCGGCGCAGGAATGGATCGCGCGGCTCGTCGCGACCTTGATCGCCGCCCACGAGGATGCGCTTGCCCAGGCTCCATCCGCCAAGACGCTGGCTTTCTCCCATGCGATCAGCCAGGAACGCGACCGCGTGCGTTGGGAGCTTCTCAGCCGTCACGCCGCGACGCTCACGGCGCTGCTCAAGACGCTACGGGTCGCCGCGCAGAACGGCTCGCGCGCGACCCCGCCCGGGGTCGCGATGGCGATCGACCTCGCCTCGCAGGCACTGCTCGAGGTCAACGCCTCCGACAAGCGGGAGGACACCTCCCTGACGCAGCCGCTGTCGAACGCGTTCGCCGAGGCGGACGCTGAGCTTCGCACTCTCGTGCGCGCCGAGGAGCTGCGGCTGATCATCGGACTGGAGGATGACGACCGGGTGGTGCCCCGTGCGATCGCGCGCGCCGCCGGGATAGTGTCACGCGTGGGCGTGCTCAACGCAACTGCACACCCCGGGGCCGACAAGCTGCGGGTCCACTGGCGGGCGAACAACGACTCGCTGGCCATCACGATCGCGGACAACGGCGATGGCTTCCGGCCTGACGACCCGCAGATCCGCAGCGAGCTTCACCAGCTCGATCACCGCGTCGCGAGCCTCGGCGGCGAGGTCGAGTTCGATTCGACTCCGCGTTGGGGCACCACGGTCACCTGCACACTGCCGCTGCGCTCACTGTCGATAATTCCCGAGACGCCGGCGGCCGGCCGGATCGCCGATCTGCGTCCGCGTGAACGGGAAGTCCTCGAGCTGATGGTCGGAGGAATGCGCAACCGTGAGATCGCTGAGCGCCTGTTCATCACCATTCGAACCGTCAAGTTCCACGTCTCGAATATTCTCCGAAAGCTCGACGTCCAATCTCGCACCGAGGTGATCATCCTGGCGCACAACGCCGGAATTTCGGCGCCAGAGGACGGCTGAGCAGGGGGCCCGAGGATCAGAATGTCCGACGAGCCGGCGACTGGCATGGTGGGGCGACTCCGGCCCTCACCGTCGTACAGCTTCACCGTGCGGGTTTCGCTTCCGCAACGGGGAGGCGAGTTCGCGCGCGTCGCTCAGGTGATCGCCGAAGAGGAGGCGACCCTCGGAGCGATCGACTGGGTCCGGGTCGATGGCGATGACGTCGTTCGCGACGTCACCGTGCTGTGCGTCGACTCAGACCATGCCGCGGCCGTCGTTCGCGCGATCAGCGCGCTCCACGGGGTACGCGTCGACAGCGTGTCCGATCGCACGTTCCTGCTCCACAAGGGAGGCAAGATCGAGGTCAAGAGCAAGCTTCCGTTGAAGACGCGCGATGACCTGTCGATGGCCTATACGCCCGGCGTCGGGCGCGTCTCGACGGCAATCCACGACGACCCCGGCAAGGCGTGGGCGCTGACGGTCAAGGGCAACACGGTCGCGGTCGTGACCGACGGTACCGCGGTCCTGGGTCTCGGCGACATTGGACCCGCCGCGGCGATGCCCGTGATGGAGGGAAAGGCGCTGCTGTTCAAGGAGCTGGCCGGCGTGGACGCGTTCCCCCTGTGCCTCGACACCACAAACGTCGAGCAGATCGTCGCGTGCGTCAAGGCGGTCGCCCCGACCTTCGGTGGCATCAACCTGGAAGACATCTCCGCACCGCGGTGTTTTGAGATCGAGCGCCGGCTCCAAGCCGAGCTCGACATCCCCGTCTTCCATGACGACCAGCACGGCACCGCGATCGTCGTACTGGCGGCGCTGCTCAACGCCCTGCGGGTGGTCGGCAAGCGACCGGACGAGATCAAGGCCGTGGTCGTCGGTGCGGGCGCGGCCGGGATCGCGTGCACCGAGATTCT
>DATKFF010000091.1:0-2062 GCA_035511595.1 Solirubrobacteraceae bacterium
GTCCGCGCCGCGCCGCTCCTGCGCACGTGGACGGTCCGCGGCACCGTGCACCTGATCGCGGCATCCGATCGCCCTTGGCTGCACGCCCTATTCGCCCGACGAAATGCCCGCGTGTTCGGTGCGCGCTTCGAGCGCTTCGGCATCGTTGAGGAGGTCAACGCCATGCGCGGGGATGTCGTTGAGCTCTGCGCCGACCGGCCCCGCGACCGGCCGTCACTGCTGCGCGCACTCGTCGAGCGCGGTCACCCGTCGCTCGAGCAGGGTCCGATCAACACCTTCGTTCCCTGGCTTTCAACGCAAGGTCTTATCGTCACCGACGCCGCCGGCCTGCTTCACGCGGCCGACCCGCCCCCGGCGGTCGACCCCGACGAGGCACTCGCGATCCTTGGCGCCCGTTACCGCGCAGGCTACGGCCCCTGCGACGCATCGGACCTCGCGAAGTGGTCCTCGCTGCCAATCACGCAGGCGCGCCGGGCGCTCGAAGCCGTCGGGCCGCAGTCCGACGTTGACGCGTGGCCGACCGATGACACACCGCCCTGTCTGCTGCTCGCCGCCTTCGACACGCTCATGCTCGGCCACCGCACGCGCGAGCCATTCGTCGCCGCCGAGCACGACCACTTCGTCCTCAGGGGCGGAGGGATGCTCAAACCCGTCGTGCTCAATTGCGGGGCAGCAACGGGTACTTGGTCGATCAAGAAGGGGCGCCCCGAGCCGGCGTGGTTCGGCGTGCCTGCGCCAGCTCCAGCGCTCGCCCGCGAGGCTGCGGACATCGAGCGCTTCCTCGCAGCCTAGCTGCGAATCCTCCCGTGGGCGGGTCGATCAGCTCCTGGTTCGGCGGAAAAAGTGTCCGAGTGTCTCGTCCCAAGCAGGCACGAGATCGGCGGCAACGCTGGCTACCCTCGAGGAGGCAAAGCAGACGTACACAGCCCTCCATCCCGCGCGTTGGGGGACCGCTTACGTCGCCGGCTTGGGGCTCGCCCCGCACCGGATCAGGTGTCCCGTTTCCGATCCTCGAACGAGGCGTGGGTCGGCCCTGAGGGACCGACCGGGCTAGGCTCAGCGGTCGTGTCGCTGACCGCCCTGACGTCCGCGGAGATCTCGCTGCCGGCCGAGGCCGATGGCGCGCGCGTCAGCGACCGGATCGCTGTTCTGGCCGACACCGTCGACGTCGTCGGGTTGACCGACAATCACGCCGGCCAGGCGCGGATGTCGCCGCTGGCTGCGGTGGCGCTCGCGCGGGAGCAGGGCGTGGGGACAATCGTCCACGTTTCCTGCCGCGATCGCAACCGGCTCGCCTTGCAGTCCCAGGTCGTGGGCGCGGCGGCGCTCGGCGCCGAGGCGGTCCTCTGCATGCAGGGCGATCCGGTGCCTGGCATCGAACATGTCGCCGACATGACCGCCACACAGCTGATTGCGAGCGCGTCGCCCTGGAGCGCCCCGCACCCGCTGGCGGTCGGGGCGGTCGTCAATCCCTTCGCCGAGGATGTCGACCGGGAGTTGCGGCTCCTGCGGCGCAAGATCGCCGCTGGAGCAACCTTCGTGCAGTCGCAGATGATCTTCGACCTCGGGCGCCTCGAAGCGTTCCTCTCGGCCGCCGAGGACACCCTGGGGGACGTGCGGTTCTACGCAAGCGTCGCGCTGCTCCGCAGCACGCACATGGCAGAGCGCGCCTGCGCGCTACCGGGGGTCGCGATTCCTCAGCGAGCCCTGGCGCAGATCAGTCGCGGCGGCGGCATCGACCTAGCGCGCGAACTGGCGGCCGACGTTGCCAGTATCTCGCGCGTAGATGCGCTTCACGTATTTCCGCTCGGAGCCGAGGCGGCGACACGCGAGGTCGCCGCGGAGTTCCGCGTCGCGCGGGGTGTCAGCGCCCAGCGCCTGGCAGGGACCGCTCAGTAGCCGGAACGTCTCGTAGCAACGCCCCCGCAGTTCGAGACCTTCACACTGGTCCGGCGTTCGGACGTCTCGCAAGACCCGGTCGGAAAGCTCGGTTCGTCGCCGAGAAATCCAACGTGCTGTTCATCGGGCCGCCGGTGTCGGCAAGACCACGCTCGCTATCGCG
>DATKFF010000092.1:0-2822 GCA_035511595.1 Solirubrobacteraceae bacterium
CTCACCAGCTCGCAGCGACGAGAACGCGATCGACGAGGAAGGCGAGCCCGGCGACCAGCACGACCGCGGAGAGCGCCGTCACCGCCCGGCGCTCCCACGCGACGCGCCGGAGCCAGAGGAGGGCCGGCAGGAAAGCCGCGATCACCGCTGCCTGGCCGGCCTCGACGCCGAGGTTGAACGACAGCAGCGCGCCGGCCAACGCGGCCGGGGGCAGATCGAGCTCGAGCAACGCGCCGGCGAAGCCGAAGCCGTGCACGAGGCCAAACGCGAAGCCCACGGCCCAGCGCCACGACGCCGTGCGTTTGAGGAAAACGTTTTCGGCCGCGACGTAGACGATCGACAGCGCGATCACCGGCTCAACGATCCACGCCGGCGGCGACGCCGCGCCCAGCACCGCCACCGCCAAGGTGATGCTGTGCGCGACGGTGAAGGCGGTGACGACGGCGAACAAGGAGCCGATTCCTCCGCCGCCCAGGACCAGGGCCAGCACGAATAGGAGGTGATCGACTCCCGTCAGTATGTGCTCGATGCCGAGCCGGAAGAAGGCAAAAACGCCGCTCCCGGCGGAAACCTCGGGCGCCCCGCCCCCGGTCGGTGCCGCGACGGCGACCCGAGCCTCGCGCCGGTCGGCTTCGAGGGTGTATTGCTGCACGCTCCCTTGGGCTTCGACGCGGACAAGCGTGTGGTAGTCGCGGCCGAGGGCGTCGGTCAGGTCGTCGCGCAGGGCGAGTTCGCGCGGCGTACCGGGGCAGGCGTAATCGACGGTCACTACGGCGTTGGCGCGGTCGGGTGTGGGCGGCGTGACCGTCCCAGGCACCGGCTCGCATTTTATCCCATCCGCGGAAATGGCGACCTTGCGCGCGACCAAATCGGCCAGCGTGGCGTAGCCTCCACGGGGCGGCGGCCGTGCCCCGGGGGCCGCCTCGCCGCCGGCCGCCGCGAGCGCGTCGGGGCCGAGGGTGAGGCTGTACCGGACAGTTCCGCCGTACAGGCTCACCGTGGCATAGCCCATCGACCCGGCGATGTGCCCCTGCGCAGGCCCGAGCAGTAGCAGCAGGGCGAGAGCGGCCCATGGCGCCGCCCGGCGGAGCGAGGCGGGGGGCGTCATCGCGCGGCCGCTTCGGTCATGGCCTCGCTCCATTCGCCGCCGACGAAGCGGGACATGAGGTAGAGCCGCGGGTCGCCGTCGATGCGCATGTACTGGAGGTACCCCTCGGGGTTGAACTCGCCAAAGCGGGCGGTAAGAACCGGCTCGCCGTCCCCTCCGTAGAGTTTCACGGAGAGCCGCGGCGGGTCGAGGCCGAACGGCGCTGGGTCGCTCCCCGCCAGCTCCGCCGCCTCGATCTCGCGGACAGGCCGGGAATTGTGCATGATCTGGACGGCCTTGCTGACCCGGAGCCCGGCGGCGCCGATGTTGACGCCGTCCGGCGTCGCCCACTCCGTCTCGCCCGTGCGAAGCAGGGTAACGCGCCGCGTGCCGCGGCTCAACTCCACCCGCGTGACCTCTTCCGGCGGGAGCTTGAGCACGCCCTTGGCCTCGAACCGCACGAGCTGGCGCTGCACCGGCATAGCGCCGCTCACCACCATCGCGGCGAGGTAGAGGAGAGCGAGCGCCGCGAGGACGGGGTGCAGGACGTACCGCCTCATCGCCGTCGCCACCAAACGACGCAGCCGAGCGCGACCACCAGGAGCGGCAGTGCGACGACGACCAGGAAGAACACCGCGTTCGACTGCCGCCCTGTCAACGCGACGAGGGGGGGCACGGGGACGCGCGCGGCGACGGCCGTCGTACGCTCCTCACGTGCCAGCCAGCGGGCCGCCGAGAGCAAAAGGTCGCTGTTTGCCATGTAGGGAAAGAACGAGTTGCTGGCGAAGTCGCCGTCGCCGATGACGACGGCGCGCATAGGTTGGGCGTCGCCGTCGAGGCGCCCTTCCACGGCGACGCCCAACACGCGCGGGCCGGGGACCGGGGGCGCCGCCGCGTCCTTGTCGCCCGCCGGGGCGGGCTCGACCGCGTGTGACCCCACCGGCTTCACCGGGCGCGTGTAGCTGTCGCGGCTGCTGAGGAGCAGCGGGGTGACGCGGAGGTCGCCCGCCGGCGGCAGCATCGTGAGGGGACGGATGCCGGGGTAGAAGGTGAGCGAGACCGAGCGCGTAACCGGGTGAGGGTCGTAGCCCGTGACCGCCACGATCTCGGGGTTGGTCGAGTAGTGGCTCAAGGGATCGATGACGACCTCCTGCTCCGGGCGGACGCCGAGCTCGGCGACGAGCCGGGCGAGCCCGGGTTCGAGCACGAAACCCAGGTCCAGCAGGAGGAGGGCCGACCCGCCGCGCCGCAGATAGGCGCGCAACGCCGCGCTCTCAGCCGGCAGGAACGTGGTCCGCGGATTGGCCGCGACGAGGAGGATGCACCCGGTCGGCACGTCGCCCTCGGTGGCGAGGACGAGTTTCCGCGCCTCATACCCCTGCGCTTCGAGCGCGCGGCGCAGTCGCCCCACGCCGTGGCCCGGCATCTCCACCACCTGCGAGCTGGCGTCGTCGTGGCTATGGCCGGCGCCGCTTTCCAGGTGCGTGTGGTACTCGAAGTTGTCCATCGGCAGCTCGCCGTGGCCCTCGAGGAAGCAGGCCGTAATCGCGCGCCCGCGCAATGCGCGCTGGATACCGATGGCGATCTCTGTCTCGTCTGTGCCTTGCACCAGCACCCGGCGTCCCTCCGCCTCGACGACCGCGGCGTTGTAGAGCTGGATCCCCTGCTCACGCGCGAGTCTCGGGTCCCGGTCGGGATCGACCGCGACGACTTTGAGCAGCGGGTTGCGCCGGGC
>DATKFF010000093.1:0-7227 GCA_035511595.1 Solirubrobacteraceae bacterium
GCGAACACGCCCCACTGGCTGCCGGTGTTTCGCGGCGCCAACTCGCCCCACACGAAGGTGTCGGTCCCGTGCCCTGTCTGGTGCAGCGCGCGCCAGGCGGCGTCGACCATGTTGCGGTACATCCGCGGGCTGTTCTCGACCGTGAGCGCGCCCGGGACGCCCTGCGGGGCGAGACTGGGGCCGTAGTCGGGCTCATTCCAGACCGACCAGAACGAGACCCGCGGCAGATCGTCGCGGTCGCGCACGCTGCGTTTGCGCCTCGGGTCGTAGTTACCGCTGTAACGGACGCCGAGCGCGTGCACGAACGCCCCGTACATGCCTGGGGAAGGCTTCCAGTTCGGATTTGTGTTGCCCCGCGGCCTGCCCGAGCCGAGCGCCCACAGCGGCGCGCCGCCGGTCACGTCGAAGTCGAGCGCGATCCCCTCGGTATCGGCAGCCCGGACGATCTGATCCCAGATCGCCCAGTTGCCGGCTGGGTAGGCGGCGGGATCGCCGGCGTTGAATCCACGGGGGGCGCTGCTCGAATTCGGCCTCGGCGCGATCCGTGACCAGATGACCGGAACCCGCACCCGCTGCACTCCCAGGCGGCGCAGCCGCTGGAGCGTCCCGAGCGGGTTGGCGAGCAGGTCGCCGGTGTCTTCGAACATCGACTCCTGAGAGCTCGATGCGACGGCGCGCGGGACCGGGGCGGCGACCAGCGCGAACGCAAGCAGGAAAGCGCCGAGCAGTGCCGCGACGCGTGGCCGTGAGCTTCCCAACTACCTGAGCGTGATGGCCACGGTCCGGCTGGTCGTCGGCGTCAGCGGTTCGAAGTAGCCATTCGGCCCAACGGTCTGGGTCGGGGTGACGAGGTTCGAGGCGAGGCGCAGGTCGCTCGGCGGATACGTCCACGCGATTCGCACCAACCCGCTACCCGGGAACGCGACCGAGGTCTGGAAGTAGCCGTGCGGGTCGGTGACCTGCACGGTCTTCTCCGAGATCCATTGCCCGCCGGAGGAGGACTGGAACTCGACCTGGACGAACTGCGCGCCGTCTCCGTCGGCGACCGCGTACGGCGCCGGCCGGACGTCGCCCCAGACCTGCAGCGTGTTGCCCAGGCGCGTCGCGGTCTTCGGCATGAAGATCGGCAGCCGATAGGCGAAGTACGACGGCTTCGGCTGGCCGCCGAGCACGGTGGGGTAGTAGATGAGACCGCTGGCGAAGCCTCCGTATTGAACGACGCCGACGCTCGGGTTGGGGTCGTAGAGCAGGAACTGGCTCGAGCTCGCGACCCGCGGGTTGCTCCACTCCATGTACTCGGCCCAGTTCATGTAGGTGGCGGCGGTCGACGGCGAGACAAAGTGGCACCTGCAGCCGGTGGCCGGCGCGACGGCGACCGGCGGGTCGGTGATGTAGCCCCACTCGTCGTTCCACAGCGAGAAGCGCTTGCCCGAGCGGTAGACGCGCTGGACTCGATCGAGCGTGCTCGCCAGACGCGGCAGCTGCGAGAGCGAGACGTAGTCGGGGTTGTGGTACCGCGTGATATCTGGCGGCGCGTTCGCGTCGGCGGTCAGCTGGTAGGGGTGGATCGAGAACCCGGTCGCCGAGAACAGCGCCGGGTTCTGGGCCCGGAAGCGGCGCGACGCGGCGGCGGTCGTGGGACAGCTGCGGACGCCCGCGGCCGCGCCCCGGAACGGGTGGTACTTGCCGTCGACGCAGTACAGGTCGCGGATGAACGCGAGCGGCGGCGTCTCGCCGTACGTGCCGGGCAGGCCGGCGGCCCTGCGGGAGACGATGTGGCTGCCGCGCGCCGCGAGCGCCCCGATCAGCTTCGTGTCGGACCCGTGACCGCTGGCCCGCAGGGCGCCCCAGGCGGCGTTCAGCAGCGGTCGCAGCATCACCGGCGCCCACAGCACAGCCGAGTGATCGATCGCCTGCGGGGCGAGGTCCTCGCCGAAGTTCGCCTCGTTGTAGAGCTCCCAGTCGCTCACGCGCGGGAGTGCCGTGAGCGAGCCCGGGGGCTTGAACGACCCGCTGTAGCGGGTGCCGACCGCGCGGACGAACTGGCCGAAGGCGCTGGCCGACGGCTCGAACGCCTGCTCGACGCTGTAGTGAGCCCGGTAGCGGCCGGGGTTGGCGCCCTGCCCCCAATAGGGGGCGGCGGCCGTGACGGTAAACAGCAGCTTGAGCCCGTCGGCGTGCGCGTCTCGAACGATCGTGTCGAACGGAGCCCAATTGCCGGACGGATACGCGTTGGGGTCTGTCGCGTTGAAGTTCGGACGCCGGCGTGAGGTGGCGGCGGGCGCGATCGCTGACCAGCGAACGGTCAATCGCACCATCTGCGCACCGATGTGTCGCATCTCCTGGAGCGTCGCCCCCGGGTTGGAGAACACGGCGCCGTCGTCCTGGATGATCGCCGTCTGGCTGTGTGAGGCGAGCGCGGGCGCGGCCGTCAGCGCCAAGCTGAGCAGCGCGGCCAGAACCGTTGCCATCGCGGTGACGCGAATGGAATTCCGCCCGGTGATCGCATGCATCTTGGAAGTCAACCTATTGCCTGGATGGAAGTTGCGGCGCCGGTCAGGCGATCGAGATCTGGACCGATCGACTGAAGATCGTGGGCCCGTGCGGATATGACCACGCTAGGCGGACGGTGCCGCTGGATGGGAACCGGAGATTCACGTCGAAGTACCCGTGAACGTTCGTTATCGTCACCCCGCCGACGGTTCTGAATGGGCCACCCGCTCCGGGCCGAAGCTGGATCTGGACGCGCTGGGGGCGTCCCGTGCCGGTTTGGACGTAGTGGGCCGGGCGGACACAGCCCCACACCTGAAGGCTCTGCCCGCTGCGCGCCTGCGTCACCGGCAGGAAGATCGGCATTCGCCAGGCGGCGTACGTCGGCTTCGGGGTGCCATTCGAGAACTCGAGTCCGGTCACGAAGTTCGACCCGCTGCTGGCGGGAGGATCCATCAGCAGGTACTGGTCGTAGGACTGGATACGGGGATTCAGCCAGCTGAGGTACTCGGCATGGTTGAGGTCCGCCGCGGCGGCGTTCAGCGAAGCTCCGAGCTGGTAGGGCGGGTCGGTGAAGTAGCCGTACTCGGTGTTGTAGAACGGAAACCGCTTGCTCGAGCCGTACAGGGTCGTGACGGTGTCGAGCAGGTGCTGGAGCCGGAACAGGCTGGCGAGGTTGACGAACTGCGGTCCGTCGGGCAGCACCACGTTCGGCGGCACGGCGCCGGACGGATACGGATGCACCGCGAAGCCGCTCGCCTGAAACAGCGCGGGATGATCGGCGGCGAACCGCTTCGAGGCGGCGGCGCTCGGCGGACACCCGCGCGCCGTCGCGGCCGCTCCCTGCAACGGTGCGTCCGTGGCGCCGACGCAGTACAGCGCCCGCGCAAACCGCAGCGGCACCATCTCGCCGTAATTGCCGGGGCTGTTGCCGCCGTTCTGGCCGTACGGCGCCAGCTCTCCGATCAGGATCGTGTCGCCGCCGTGGCCGGTCGCGTGCAGCGCGCTCCAGCCCGCGTCCAGAAGACCGCGGTACAGCGCGGGGGCGACCTCGACGGTCGAGTTGTCGATCGCCTGCGGCGCGAGGTCGGCGCTCCCGAGGTTCGGCTCGTTCCAGATCGACCAGAAGCTGACGCGGGGAAGTGGGGAGGAGGCCCCGGGCGGCGTGTAGTGGCCGCTGTATCGGGTTCCGACCGCCCGGACGAACTGGCCGAAATCGGCCGCCGAGGGTTCCCACTGCGCCCCTCCGTACGGTCCGCGGGGCGCGGGGTGGGGCCCGGCCGCCCACAGCGGGGCCAGGCCCCCAACGGCGACATATAGCGAGATGCCGCGCGCCGCCGCGTCCCGCACGATCGTGTCGTAGATCGTCCAGACGCCCGCGGGATAGGCGGCGGGGTCGCTGGCGTTGAAGTGGGGGCGCACGCGCGACGACGCGGCGGGAGCGAGCACGTTCCACGGGACGAACACCTTGACCCGGTCGACGCCCAAGCGACGCATCAGGTCAAGCGTGCCGGCCGGGTCTGAGAACAGCGGTTCCTTTGGCTCGAAGATCGACTCGGGCCCCGGCCGTGACGTGGCGGGGGCTACTCCAAGGCGGTCGTGTGAGGCGGATCCGCAAGCTGACAGGACGGTCGTCGCGGCCAGCGCGAAGATCGACAAAAGCCGCCATCGGGCCGTGGGCGTGGAGGATCGAACGTGTTCGCGCAAGGGAATAGCGGTACGGCTCTAGACTCTCGCCGGATGCTGGCGCCAGTCCGCACGGACGCCGTTGCGGAAAGCGGGGTCGAGTCCGCGCCGCGAGCAGGGGGCATCCCGGCCGAGGTGTGGATACTAGCCGCGATCACGATTGTGGGCGCCGCTCTGCGGTTCGCCACGATCGCGCATCAGAGCTACTGGTACGACGAGGCGACCACCGTCCGAGAGCTCCACCGATCGTTCGGAGGCCTACTGCACGCGGTGGCCCACCAGGAGTCGACCCCGCCGCTCTACTACGTGCTCGCGTGGGTGTGGGCGAAGGTGTTCGGGACCGGAGAGGCCGGCCTGCGGTCGTTCTCGGCGCTGGCCGGGGTCGCGGCGATCCCGGTCGCGTACCTCTGCGGCCGAGAGCTCGTCTCACGCGCCGTCGGCCTGGTGGCCGCAGCGCTCACGGCCCTCAGCCCGTTCCTGATCTGGTACTCGCAGGAGGCGCGGGCCTACATGCTGCTCGGGCTTCTGTGCGGCCTGTCGTTCCTGTTCTTCGTCCGCTCCCTGCGGCAGCCCTCGACCCGGAATCTCGGGTGGTGGGCGGCGTCCTCGTCGCTGGCCGTGCTGACCCACTTCTTCGCGGGCTTCCTGGTCGCGCCCGAGGCGATCTGGCTGCTGATCGCCGTCCGGCGGCGCGCGGCGGTGATCGCCGTCGGCGTCGTCGCCGTGATCCAGGCGGCGCTGATCCCGCTGCTCGTTGGCGACGTCGGCCACCCGCTGCTGGGGTGGATCAAGGGGTTTCCGCTCTTGGTCCGGATCAAGCAGGCGCCGGTCGCGTTCGGTCTCGGGACGCTCTACCTGGACGGCTCGCTGACCACGCAGGGGCTGATCATCGGCGCCGCCCTGATAGTCGTCGTGGTGGCGCTCGTCTGGTTCGGCGCGGACCGCGCCGGCCGGCGGGGAGCAATCGTTGCCGGCACGGTCGTTTTGACGACCCTGCTCGTGCCGCTGTTGCTGGCCGCGGTCGGGCACGACTACTACATCGCCCGCAACCTGATCGGGGCGTGGATCCCGCTCGCGGTGCTCGTGGCGATCGCGTGCACCGCCACGCGCACGCTCCCGCTCGGGGCGGCGCTGGCGACGCTGCTGGCCGGCGCGTTCGTGTTCGCGCAGGTCAAGGTCGAGTCGAATTACAACTACCAGCGCGAGGACTGGAGCGGCGTCGCCGGAGCACTCGGCCGCGCCTCGGGCCAGCGCGCGATCGTGGCGCCCGACAGCGGCGCGTTCGCCACCGTTCCGCTGTCGCTGTACCTGCCCGGGTCGCGTCAGCCGAGCGGGTCGCCCGTGACGGTCGACGAGCTCGATGTGGTCGGCTGGAACTTCCGATCGGTGACGCGGCGGCTACCTCCCGGCACGCGCCTGATCGGCACGCGCGTCGTCAACCAGTTCCTCGTCGCCCGGTTCGCGCTCGCCTCTCCAGCGACGCTCACCCCCGCGGCGATCAGCGCCCAGGCGGCGACGCTGATCGGCGCGGCGTCACCGGCCAACGGCATCCTCTTACAGCGCGCCGACGCGTAGAGCACTACCGTTCCAGCCGATGCCGAAGCGCTCAACGATCATCGCGCTGCTCTGTGCCGGCGCGGTCCTGGTGGCCGGGACCTACCTGGCGGCGCCCGCCGGTGCCGCCGGGATCTCGGCGCCGGTCGCCGACTGCATTCACAACGGCCAGCTGACCCATCACTACACGCCCGCGCAGTTGCAAAACGCGCTCAACACGATGCAGTCCGACATCACCGAGTACTCGAATTGCAAGACGGTCATCCAGAACGCGCTGCAATCGCAGATCGGCACCCTCAAGAACGGATTAGGGGGCGGGGGCGGCTCGTTCCTGCCCACCTGGCTGCTGATCCTCCTGATCATCCTGGTGCTCGGCGGGGTCGCGTTCGTGACCGCCGCGATCCGGCGACGTGGCGGCGGCGACGAGCCTCCGACAGCGAGCGCCGCGTGATCCGCCTCTAAACTCACGCCATGGCCTCCAAACGTCAGATCAGCGTAGGCGGGGTCGCGATCGGCGGCGGCGCCCCGGTCGCGGTGCAGACAATGACCAAGACGGAGACCGCCGATCTGCAGGCGACGATGGACCAGATCCGCCGCGTGGCCGAGGCCGGGGCGGACATCGTCCGGGTGGCGGTACCGCGTGAGAAGGACGTCGAGGCGCTGAAGACGATCGTGCGTGAGTCGCCGATCCCGGTGATCGCCGACATCCACTTCAACCACACGCTCGCGCTGAAGGCACTCGACGCCGGCGCCCACTGCGTGCGGCTGAACCCGGGCAACATCGGCGGTCCGGAGAAGGTCGCGCAGGTCGCGGCGCGGGCCAACGAGCTGGGAACGCCGCTGCGGATCGGCGTCAACTCCGGCTCGCTGCCGGCCCATCTGCGCGAGCTCGAGTTCGAGAACCCGGTCGAGGCACTGGTCACCGCCGCGGTCGAGTTCGTCGCGCTGATGGAGCGACTCGAGTTCACGAACTTCAAGGTGTCGATGAAGTCGACCAGCGTTCCGAACACGATCGCCTCCAACCGGTTGCTCTCCGAGCGGATCCCATATCCGCTGCACCTGGGGATCACCGAGGCGGGGACCAAGTGGTCGGGGTCGCTGAAGTCAGCGGTCGGGCTCGGGACGCTGCTGGCCGACGGGATCGGCGACACGATCCGGATCTCGCTCTCGACGTTCCACGCCGAGGAGGAGGTCAAGGTCGCCTGGGAGATCCTCAAGGCGCTGAAGCTTCGCGAACGCGGCCCGGTGCTGATCGCCTGCCCGACCTGCGGACGGCTCCAGTTCGACATGGACACGGTCGTCGCCGAGATCGAGCAACGGCTCGAGGCCTACGAGGACCCAATCGAGGTCTCGGTGCTCGGCTGCGCCGTCAACGGGATCGGCGAGGCCCGGCACGCCGACTTCGGGATCACCGGCGCGAAGGACGCCGGCGCGATCTACTCGAAGGGCAAGATGCTGCGCAAGGTCAAGACCGACGACCTGGTCGACGAGCTGTTC
>DATKFF010000094.1:0-3061 GCA_035511595.1 Solirubrobacteraceae bacterium
TGGCTCGTTTGCAGTGCGTGCGGGAACGTTGCTTCCGGGGGCGCCGCGGAGTTCCCGATCGTCGGGCTCGAGCGGCACTTTCCTGACAGCGATGAGATTGCTGCTCGTCGTCCCGAGCGAGAGCCTCGATAGCGACGATCACGTCATGCCGGGGCGCTGCTTCGCCGGCCGACCGAGAGTCTCGGAAGAGCTGGTCGATGTGCTCGTACTACCGTTCTCCCGGCCGGGGCGGCACCGCCGCAGTGGTACTCCGCCCTCAGTTGTGGGAATAGTCCAACCGTCCCGCCTCCGCCTCGGGCACCGTCTCCACGTGGAGCCGGCCGTCACGCAGGTCGACCCGCACGCGCTGGCCGGGCTCGATCTCGCCAGCGAGCAGCCGTTCCGAGAGCTCGTCCTCCAACAGCCGCTGGATAGCTCTCCGCAGCGGGCGCGCCCCGTACTGTGGGTCGAAGCCGGCGTTCGCCAGGTACTGGACCGCCTCGTCCGACACCTCTAGCTCCACGCGCTGGGCACGCATTCGCCGCGCGACCCGGCCGAGCAGTAGCCGCGTGATCTGCATGAGCTGATCTCGGTCAAGCGAGCGGAACACGATGATCTCGTCGATCCGGTTAAGCAGCTCGGGCCTGAAGGTCTGCCGCAGCATGTCCATCAGCTCGTCCTTCAGCTTCTCGAACGACTCGTTGCGCCGGGCGTGCGCCTGGATGCGGTCGGCCCCCAGGTTCGAGGTCATGATCACGACCGTGTGCCGGAAGTCGACGGTGCGGCCCTGGCCGTCCGTGAGGCGTCCGTCATCGAGCAGCTGCAGGAGGATGTTGAAGACGTCGGCATGCGCCTTCTCGATCTCGTCGAGCAGCAGCACCGAGTAGGGGCGCCGGCGCACGGTCTCGGTGAGCTGACCGGCATCCTCGTAGCCGACATAGCCCGGCGGCGCGCCGACCAGGCGCGACACGGTGTGGCGCTCCTGGAACTCGCTCATGTCGAACCGGACCATCGCGTCCTCGTCGCCGAACAGCGTTTCGGCGAGCGCCCGTGCGAGCTCGGTCTTGCCGACGCCGGTTGGCCCGAGGAATAGGAACGAGCCGACCGGCCGGTTCGGATCGCCGAGCCCGGCGCGCGCGCGCCGCACCGCGCGGGCGACTGCCTCGACGGCCTCGTCCTGCCCGACCACGCGCTCGTGGATCTGCGCCTCGAGGCTGAGCAGCCGCTCGCGCTCCTCCTGGGTCAGCTGTGAGACCGGGATCCCGGTCCGGCGCGACACGACCTCGGCGATGTCGTCGGCGAGCACCTCGGCGGCACGCTCGCGTCCGCCGGAGCGGCTCTCGTCCAGCTCCTCACGTAGCCCCTCGATCTGCGCCTTCAGCGTGTTCGCCCGCTCGTAGTCCTCCGCCGCGACGGCCTGATCGCGCTCACGCTCGTGGCGCGCCATGTTCTCCTCGAGCGCGCGGCGGTCCGCCGGTTTGGTCTTAGCGCGGATACGCACCCGCGCCGCGGCCTGGTCGATCAGGTCGATCGCCTTGTCCGGAAGGAAGCGGTCGGTGATGTAGCGGTCCGACAGCTCCGCCGCCGCCACCAGGGCCTCCGGGCTGATCCGGACGCGGTGGTAGGCCTCGTAGCGGTCGCGCAGTCCGTTCAGGATCTCGATCGTTTCCTCGACCGACGGCTCGTCGATCAGCACGGGCTGGAAGCGGCGCTCGAGCGCGGCGTCCTTCTCGATGTTGCGCCGGTACTCGTCGACTGTCGTGGCGCCGATCACGCGAAGGTCGCCGCGTGCTAGCGCGGGCTTCAACATGTTGGAAGCGTCCATGGAGCCTTCGGCCGCCCCCGCCCCCACGACCGTGTGGAGCTCGTCGATGAACAGGACGAGGTCGTCGCCGTGGTCGGTCACCTCATCGATCACCGACTTGAGGCGGTCCTCGAACTCGCCGCGGTACTTTGTGCCCGCGACCATGCCGGCCAGGTCGAGAACCACCAGCCGCTTGCCCGCGAGCGTCTCAGGCACCTCATCGTTGACGATCCGCTGGGCGATGCCCTCCGCGATCGCCGTCTTTCCCACGCCGGGGTCGCCGATCAGCACAGGGTTGTTCTTCGTGCGCCGGGAGAGGATCTCGATCGTCTCCTCGATCTCGTCGGCGCGACCGATCACCGGATCCAACTTGCCCTGCCGGGCCGCCTCGGTGAGGTCGCGACTGTACTCGTCGAGCGTCTTCGTCTGGCTAGCCGGCCTCCCGCCCTCGTCAGTACGCGTAACGCCCCGGATCACGGCTCCGCGGAGCGCCGTGTGCGACAGGCCGAAGCGCGCCAGCAGACGCCCGGCGTCCGAGTCCGTGTCCCGCGCCAGCGCCAGCAGCACGTGCTCGGGTCCGAGATACGACGAGTTCAGCTCGCGCATCTCGTCGTACGCCCGGAGCAACGCGGCCTTGGCCTCAGGCGAGAGCGACGGCGCCACGTCCGTCCGTCCCCCGCGCTCCGCCTCGTCTTCGACCTGCGCCGCGATCGCGGCGGGATCACCGTCGGCGTGGCGGACGATCTGCGCGACGAGGTCGTCCTGCATTGCCGCCCACAGCAGGTGCTCGGTGTCGAGATCGAGGGAGCCCCAGTCAAGCGCCAGCTGCGCCGCGCGCCGTAGAAGCTCGCGCGTCGCATCCGAGAAGAACTGCGTGATGTCCACCTGCTCGACTGGCCGACGCGCGACTGGCGAGGAGGTTCGCGTGCCGGTAGGACCCGTGGCCCCCTCGATGCCGAATGGCCGGTCGAAGAACTCCGAGAAGAACTCGTCGAACAGGCTACTCCGGCGGCGCCGAAAGTCGCCGAAAGGATCGTTCGTCGCCATGTCAGACCTCCTGGCGCGCGCGTGGGGTGCCGTGAATCGGCCTGTTCATAAGGTACCCGCGAGGCCGGGAACCGACGCGATCACCGACAAGTCAGCCGGATACCAGGAGACGGAGCCTCAGCGTCGCCGCGGCAGCTCGGCGAGGCGCTCCTCGAGCCGGTCGATCAGCTCGCGTCCCAAGCCCAGCTCGACGGAGCCGGAGCCGACCAACGAACCGTCGGGCAGCGCGCG